>JAURLB010000123.1 GCA_030831445.1 Candidatus Nanopelagicales bacterium
AAACGAGGCGATCTGCGTCACTCATTGACAAAGAATATCTCGAAAAACTCTGCACCCTTAATTAGGGCTTGTTCGAGCGACTTCTGTCAGGTAAATTAACGGTTCCGAAAAAATGGGGGTAAAAATGAAAATACAAGCGCTTGCAGTCCTACTAATCATCACTTTAAGTGGGTGTGCCTTCAGTGCGCAAGAAAATCAAAAACCACAAAGTAAAAATTACAAGCTTGGGTTTGAATTAGGCCAAGATTTAAGAGATAAAGCATCTCGGGCATACACGGCTCGACAGGCATGTTACGAGGCTGGGTCTGGATTTTTGCAATCGAGATTTGTTGGTGGATTGGTGCGGATTAGTCCAATCCACCGTGAAGTTGTGCGAACTTCTGATGGTCGCAGGGGTTGCACGGATGGAGCAAAAGGATTGTAAATTTTCTGTTCTCTTAGGATATATGGACTTATAGTAGTTTTTAGTACAAGATTCGTTTATGGAAGACTTAGCAATTCTCGTTGGGATCATTCTTTTAACTATCTACAGTTCGGGATTTATAGCACTCGGGCTTTCGTTCATCCGAAACAAGATTTGGCAGATTGTGACATATGTTTTTGCCACCTTTGCAATTTTGTCCGGAATTTGGCTTGGTATTTCTCTCATTGACGGAAACGGGCTCTTCATCGCTTTCATACCGTTAACACTTGGTGCAGTTGCAATCTGGAATACAACAAGACGCAACGCTCGCCAGAATGGTACGTCGCTACCCCCTGCGCCGCCGAATCAAAACTTTTCGTAACGTCTCACCAATTTTCACTAATGAGCTTGGCATAGTTGCAGGTTGAATTCGCCTCGATGGCACACTTTGACTTTCGCACCACTGATGAAGTTCTTCGATTTGTTCGTGTGTGAGGTCGGGCCAATCAGCCACTTTTACCTTTGGTGCACTGAACCATGCTGACCATTGCGCACTTGCAGGAAGATCTGATTGCTCGAACCCACCTGTGAGCAAATCATTGTCTAAGAAGAACTGATAGACGCTCGGTGTGAGAGTCAAAGAATTACCTTCAAACTCTGAGAGCACTTGAATTAACCCTCGACGCATTCGATTCGTCATGACACCAGGAGGAAACATTGGATTAATGAGTTGTAAAAATTGAATACCTTCCCTCGACATGGCTTTATTGGAGTCACGAGTGATGTGTAAGTTGCGCGTTAAGTCAGTGCTTACTTGGGCTTTGATAAAGATTGCATTGAAGAGAACTTGAACACTCGCACCTTTTTGAAATGGGATGAGTTCGAATGACATTCCTGGCAAGAGTTGAGATTTCCAAAGATTAGCGAAAGCGAAGTGGTTGAAAAACCTTCTCGCTTTACGTGCATATGCTTCGTCGAAGTTCCACGTTCGTCCAGCTTTGATTGATTCGGCATATGCACTTGCTGCCAGATCATCGGGTCGCCGGATCATGGCAAGAATATGGATCTCATCGAAGTATTTCGACAAAAAAGTGAAGAGACTGCGAATCTCTGTCTCTGATTTGAGTTTTGACCCTAGATGCTCACTAGTCATCACCCAGATGCCGTCAGTAATGTCTCTGCTCAAAGATTGGGCTAATTCATTTTGCAGATTGAATCTATCGTTTTCGTTTTCAACAGCATAACCCTTGCCGATTCGGCCAGGCTGATTGGAGAAGGCAAGGGCTAGTGCCCCGTGGTTTGCCGATTTGAAAAAGGGCGGAATCTGGATGCGATTAACGGAAAGGAGTTCGCGGTTTTCGCGCAAAGTCTCCTGAAACGACGTTGTGCCTGTTTTGGAGCGACCGATATGCAAAATGAGTCGTTTCGTCACGGCACCCTCCTTGTCCTAGGCTACTAGCAGACTCTAGGTGCAAACTTGGCTAGTGGAGGTTACGTGGACACAACAGTAAGAAATTTGGGGGAGTGTCGAATCGATACGCCAATGCCCGGTCGTATCCACATGAATCTTGATCACAAACGCTTTGTGACAGATGATATGAAGATACTCGTTGATGAAACAATCGAAGCGCTTACCGCTCGCGGCGCGAATGTAAGTGATGCGCCAGCGTTTGAGCGTGCTGGTGCTCGAGCGAAGATTTTCTTTGATCCCCACGATCTGAAAGTTGGCATCGTTACTTGTGGTGGACTGTGTCCAGGAATCAACAACGTCATCGCAGGTCTCGTTGATGAAATGACAAATCTCTATGGGGTGAGTCACTATGTTGGATATCAATACGGATATCAAGGATTGGTCGGAAATCAACCAACAGTTGACTTAACAACAATAGATTTACAGGCGATTCGCAGCCAAGGTGGTTCAATCCTCGGCACTTCACGCGGTAATCAAGATCCGGTTGTGATTGTCGATACGCTCGTCAGAGATGGAATCTCAATCTTGTTCGTTATTGGAGGCGACGGCACCATGCGAGGTGCCGAAGCGTTGTGTCTCGAAATCACCAAACGCAACCTCCCAATTGCAGTGGTGTGTATTCCAAAAACTATTGACAATGATGTGCCACTGATTGATCACAGTTTTGGATTTCAAACTGCGTTTACCGAAGCCGCTCGAGCAATTAGTGCTGGATATGTTGAGGCGACAGCCTCCAGGGGAGGCATTAGTCTCATCAAACTTATGGGCCGCTACTCGGGGTTCATCGCATGTTTTGCAGCACTTGCTGAGACCTCGGCGGATTTCGTGTTGATCCCTGAAGTTTCTTTCGAAATAGATGGGAAAGGTGGATTCTTAGAACACTTAGAAGAACGTATGCGTGAACATGACTATGCAGTTATTGTCGTCGCCGAAGGTGCGGGACAAGAACACTTTGCTGAAGTAAAAGACCTTGATGCGTCGGGCAATAAGAAACTCGCCGATATCGGTGGTTTACTTCGCGATCGAATTCAGGCGCATTTCAAATCCATCAACTATCCAATCACGTTGCGGAACATCGATCCAAGTTATGCAATACGTTCCGTCGAAGCAAACTCTTATGACTCTGTTTATTGTCTGCAGCTTGCCCAATCAGCGGTGCACGCAGCAATGGCAGGAAAGACTGGAGTTGTTGTTGGGCAATTTCGTCGCCGATTCGTGCATATCCCTGTCGAGTTACTTAACCACGAAACAAACCAAGTCAATCCCAATGGAGATTTATGGTGGTCGGTTCTTGAAAATACAGGGCAACCTGCCCACTTTGGTGCCTAATGTATTTCCCAGTCGATAAACGGGGAAGTCGTTTGAGTGTCGGACTCAGAAATCTTGACCTCGCAAACTGGTTTGAGATTGATGAAAAACGAGCGAAGCAACTAGAAATCAAAGAACAACTCCTGGCAGATAACCAGGTAGTGATGGCAGAAAGCCAAGGAACTGAACCTGCAAGTTACGAATTGCTCGATACCGCACTTTCGAACCTCAGTGAATTTCATAGTGATCTCTTCGACGTTAACGACGAGGAAGTAATTGACCGCGAACGAAATACGGCAATAGAGAGAGGGCATCCGCTACTTACACTCAGCCGATTACTCCAAGAAGATTTCTGCATCATGAACCGCATTGATGATTCTTGGGTGCTTACATCGGCCGCACTTTTCTCACCGTCTCGATGGCGGTTGCTCGACAAAGTTGGAAAGAATTTGAGCGGCATCCACGAACCCGTACCCGGCTACGAAGAACAAATTGCAGCTGCCACCCAGAAGGCATTCGAACGCATCAGTGTTGAGCAACCACTTTGGCGCGCAAACTGGTCGCTGTTAGACGACCCAACCCTCTTTCAGCCGACTCCAGCGGCAGCCAGAGCAATAATTGAGGATGCTGGCAATCAAGTGTTTTTCCGCGTTGAACGACAAACCTTGCGAAAACTTGCTACG
>JAURLB010000124.1 GCA_030831445.1 Candidatus Nanopelagicales bacterium
CAACCCAATTTGACGTGACACGCGAGCGGGTACGAGTTATTCTGCTCAAGAACAATTCATTGACACCTAAAGATGTCCGAAAAAACTTGAAATTTGAAAAACTTGAATTAGACAACCAGATTTCTCAGACTCTTTCAAGTTGGATTAGGAGCCATATGGGTTGCACGATGGTCGAACTCGCACTTGGATCTGGTATCAAACAAGCAGATTGCGTAAGTCACCTTCCAACCGAGATAGATCACCTAGTTCTGAACCCTGGAGAATCTGCCAATAGCAATACTTGGGTAACAAAAAAGTGGACTGATAACCAAATTCTTGACGGCATTCGTGCAGCCGGTGGCATCAAATCACCGCTCTCATATGTGAGTTTTGATCGACTTCGCAAGGAGCAGAACATTGATGCACCATCAGCAGTTCGAATTCTCCAACGTTTTGGAACTTGGAAAAAGGCTTGTGAACAAGCGGGAGTTAAATCTGGCCACACTGTTCGCAGTAACTACCATCGAAATTGGACCGAAGAGGAGATGATTAATTGGCTAGCAACTTTCATGCGACAATCGTCTACATCTTCCCATGATGCTTACAACCAATGGTCAAAGAACCAAATTGGCGCACCTGGTGGCCAAACAATTCGCAACACGATTGGTTCGTGGGCTGAATGTTGCGAACTTGCTTTACTTACGCTCCGAAAGGAGTGGACGGAAAACTAGATGCGTGTTGCACTGATCAGGGCTTTGTGTTTTTTCGAGCCCTGGTCAGTCCATCGCCAAACACTCGATATCCACGATTGTGTAGCTTTAGCGACAATTCAGCTTCAAGCTTTAAGGCAGCAGTTTTTGTATAGACATTTTTTGAAGGCATCAGTCCGTAGTTCAATCCAATGCCTCTTTGGAATACAGCTCTGGATGAAAGGTTCTTTTTTGATCCATCCTGTTTCTTGTGTTGCAAATACCGGGCTTCCGGCGTTTTTGAGGTTTGCCCCACATATACGGCTTTCCCCCGCCTACCGATGTTCTTCAGCTTTGTCGGTAGGTCAATATCCAGGTCAATGACATAGACGGCGTAGACGGTTGAGTCTTGGTTGACTGCATAACCCGATGACTTCAGAGAAACACTTAGATCTTTTACTCGCTGCCTAGCGACTTTTACTGATCTTGTTGGTTTAAACCCAGGAACAAGTTTCGGCAACAGAGATACCGCTCGCCCACTGATCCATTTAGGACCATTTCCAGCTTGAAGATATTCAAGGAGTTGCGCCGGTGACTTACTCGTAAAGGTGACATACAGGTGAGGTTTATCTGTGCACTTCTTGAAAGATCCATCCAATTCAATGACAACAATATTCTTTACAGATTCCATTTCATTCCTTGCTACGGGTTAAGAAATTCTGTTAACTCATTCTTACCCAACGGCTGTTTGAAGATCTTTGATTCCTTCGAAATGTCAATCACCTCATTGAAAAATGCATCGTGTGCGCCATTCGCCGGATCTTCAGATGTGCCGGCAACATAGACCAAAACAAATCGTGCAGGTCGACCATCTTTCTTTGGGCGCAAAACACGACCCATCCGCTGAATCATTTGCCTTCGAGTTTTGGTTGCAGAAACGATAATCGCAAGGTCTGCTTCAGGGACATCAATGCCTTCATCCAGCACTCGTGCAGCTACTAGTGCTTTACATTGTCCTGTCTCAAACATGTGGAGCGCTGCCACTCTCTCTCGTGGAAGCAACTTTGAATGAAGCTGTTCAGTCGCAATTCCGCTTGCCTTCAGAAGGTTGTAAATATCCGTTACTCCACTGATTGTCTCTGTGAAAACTATTGCACGATTTGAATTGTTTATGGCGGAAACCAAAGTTGCAAGAACTTCAGATTTCTTCGGTGTATTCGCAAGTAACTTACGGCGCTTAGTTACCGAAGAGATGTACCTCTTTGCCGCCATACCCTGCTTCATGTCACCGTGCGTTGCCAAATTATGGACTTCTTCCATAAATCTTGAATACGGTTCTAGAGGAATTCCAAATCGCTTAGACAGTTCAAATTGAGATGCACTAATCGCCTCTGATAATTCGTCAAATTTAAATTGCTCATCGTCTGATAGCTGGACTTCTATTTGTGCAACTTTCACTTGCGATATATAACCGCCAGACATTGCAGCTTCGTAGCCAAGCGAATATACAACGTCTCCAAAATATGGAGCCAAAACTGTGTCATGAGCACCATCAGTGCGCTCTCTAGTCGCACTGAGACCCAGCCGACTTGGAAATGCTTCATCTAGCGCAAGCTGGAACTTCTCAGCGCCGAGACGATGGCACTCATCAACGACCAGAAGCCCTGATTCGCCGTCAATCAGGCCCAACTCTTTCTCACTTGCAGTATTGACTACAGCGATAAGAATGTCATTTTCCACTAAAGAATCAGAGTGGCCGTTTCCCATAAGACCAATATCGGCAGACTCAAAATAGATATACATCTCACGCTCCCACTGCCTTTGCAGTTCTCGCGATGGGACTATCACAGCAACCTTTC
>JAURLB010000013.1 GCA_030831445.1 Candidatus Nanopelagicales bacterium
ATGAAACTGCTTGCAAAAGAACTCAATGTTCCAGTTGTTGCACTCAGCCAGTTGAATCGTGGACCTGAAGCTCGGTCTGACAAACGCCCAATGCTCGCCGACCTTCGTGAGTCAGGATCGTTGGAACAAGATGCTGACATTGTTATTTTGATTCACCGTGAAGATGCATATAACAAAGATGGACCACGTGCAGGTGAGGCAGACTTCATTATTGCAAAACATCGAAATGGACAAACTCGAGATGTAGTCGTTGCATGGCAAGGTCACAAGTGCCGTTTTGTTGATATGTTGCGGGTCTAGAATGTAGTCATGATCGACAGATCCCGACTACAAACACTTATTGAAGCTGAACGCGCACTTTATATTGAGAAACACCCGAAATCTCTAGCCGCTTTCAAAGACGCCGACAATCTCTTTGGGCGAGTCCCGATGACGTGGATGAATAAATGGTCTGGCGGATTTCCAATGTATTTGGCAGAAGCCCACGGAAACCGGATCAAAGATATTGATGGAAATGAATACATTGATTTCGCCCTTGGTGACACAGGCGCAATGGCGGGACACAGCCCAAAAGAAACTGCTGATGCAATTCAGAAGAGAATCAGTGAACTTGGTGGAATCACCACAATGCTGCCAACAGTCGATGCGCAATGGGTGGGCGAAGAGTTGACCCGTCGATTTGGTTTGCCACTCTGGTCGTTCACTCTTACTGCAACCGATGCAAACCGTTGGGCTATCCGGCTTGCGCGTCTTGCGACTGGCAGACCTCGAATCTTGGTCTTTTCATATTGTTATCACGGTAGTGTCGATGAAACACTCGCAATCCCTGGACGAGATGGTGATGCAGTAGCACGACCTGGCAATGTTGCTCCTCCAGTAGAGCTGAGTGAAACCACACGTGTCGTTGAATTTAATGACATTCAAGCAGTGAAACGCGAACTTGCCAAGATGGATGTGGCGGCAGTGCTCACTGAACCAGCTCTCACAAATATCGGAATCGTCTTACCTGAACCTGGATTTTTAGAAGCATTGCAAGAGGCCTGCAAGGAGACTGGAACGTTGTTGATGATTGATGAAACACATACGATTTCAGCAGGTCCCGGTGGAGCTACTCAGTTATGGAATTTGAATCCAGATATTTTCATCATCGGTAAATCAATTGGTGGCGGGATCCCATCTGGAGCATACGGAATCACTGAAGAACTAGCGCGAAGTGTGATGAATCAAGAAGACGCTGACATTGTTGATGTTGGAGGAGTAGGTGGCACACTTGCAGGAAATGCGCTGTCAATTGCCGCAATGCGAGCAACTCTTGAACACGTTCTTACAGATGACACCTGGCCCCAAATGATTGATCTTGCAACAGAATTTCGGGCAGGCGTTGAAAAGGCAATTAGTGATTTCAATTTACCATGGTCGTGCACCCAGCTTGGGGCTCGCGCTGAGTATCGATTCGCAAACCCTGCACCAATCAATGGTTCTGAGTCAGCAGCAAGTTCAGATCCTGAACTTGAGGAATATTTCCATCTTTATACCGCTAATCGCGGTGTATTGATTACGCCTTTTCATAACATGGCCTTGATGTGCCGGGATACACTCGAATCAGATGTTCAGAAGCATTCAGAACTTTTTTATGAAGCCTGTCGACAACTGGTGTAGCTGAATTTCATCAAAATAAGATAGAGGCCGCCAGTATTCCCAAAGCGATAGTGCCGGAGTACTCTTCATACCGAAATCGTCTGGAGTAGTTGTGCAAATTAGCAGTAGCAAAGCACTCATCACTGCCATTATGGACGTGGTCTCTGGATTAGATCTCGCATCAACGCTTGAAAGAATTGTCGCCTCCGCTGTGCAGTTATCAAGCGCAAAGTACGGCGCACTTGGCGTAGTCGACAAGGACGGTGCGTTAAGTGAGTTCTTTCACTATGGGCTTGAAGACAATCAGGTCACCAAGATTGGCCATTTACCTGAGGGCAAAGGCGTACTAGGACTCCTCATCAAGTATCCAAAATCAATCCGTATTGCCGATTTAACCAAGCACCCAGCAAGTTTTGGATTCCCACCAAACCACCCACCTATGAATTCTTTCCTTGGTGTGCCGATAAGGGTGAGAGGCGAAATATTCGGCAATCTCTATTTAACCGAAAAGCTCAATGAGCCAGAATTTAGCGAAGAAGATGAAGATTTAGTTAAGGCATTAGCAGGTGCGGCAGGGCTTGCTATCGAAAATTCAAAACTCTCACTTACTATTCAACAAGTTGCAGTCTTTGAAGATAGGGAACGTATCGCTCGCGATTTACACGATCTCGTGATTCAACAACTCTTTGCAACTGGTATGTCTTTGCAATCTATTGTTAAACGGATGGACAACAAGGATGACCGAGACAAACTCACTAACACAGTAGATGAGTTAGATCAAACCATCAAGCAAATTCGACAAAGTATTTACGCACTTACTTCCGTGACGGACAACATATCGCTACGAAGGCGAGTTATGAACGAATTAGAGAGCTTCAGTGGACTTCTTCATTCAACGCCTTCTATCTCATTTGATGGACCTGTCGATACATTGGTAACTGAACGGCAGGCAGATCAAGTCATTGCAACACTGCGAGAACTTTTAGCCAATGTTGCAAAACATGCTGAGGCCCAACACATAAATGTTGTTGTGAAAGTTGCTGAGGGTCAACTCATAATTGAAGTCAAAGATGATGGCGTCGGAATTGCATACGAGATTAAGAAAAGTGGCTTAGAGAATCTTCGTAAACGAGCCGCGCAACTTCAAGGTGATTTTTCAGTCGAAAGACTTCGTCCGCATGGCACGCGTGCAATTTGGATGATACCTATCGGTTAGTGATCGCTAATACCCAAACGTGCAATAAATGCAGCAGCCTGGCTTCTTCGTTCCATGCCCAATTTTGCAAGTACAGAAGAGACATAATTCTTGACCGTTTTTTCGGCTAGATGCATGTGCTCTGCAATTTGTCGATTACTCATTCCCTCGCCTATAAGTTCGAGAACTCGAGTTTCCTGATCAGTTAGATCTTC
>JAURLB010000014.1 GCA_030831445.1 Candidatus Nanopelagicales bacterium
ACACATAGAGATTTGCTGCATCTGACTCGTGAATGAACTCAAGTTCATTGAGTGGCGCCGCACCTTGTGCTTGCACCCAGGTATTGAATGCACTCCACATTTCGAAATGCGTGCGCTTGTATTCAGCGAGAAATTCCTGCCAGTTTGAAGAATCATCCTGGGCATACCCGGAGAACGTAGGTGCAATGTTTGCACCTTTCATTTCAAGAGGGTTGCAAGAAACTATTCTCACGAATGGAACACCCGCAGTCATGAGGGCTGGGAAACAGAGCACATTGTCTTCCACGACGACATCTGGTTTGACCCGTTCGATGATGGCTTTGAGTTGTGGTTCGCAATACATTGCACCATCAATCAGTGCTTGCCAGGTAGGTTTTACGAATGTCTCGAGTTGCTCAATTGTCGGTTTTCTAAACTCTGGTGAGGTATCGCGAATAAAGTCTTTCCAGAATTGACCAGCATCTTGTTCATCGGCATTCTCTGCGGGGGGAGCAAGATCTACTAAGTCCTCTTCAAACCCGAGTGCCTCTAATTTGCCTTTCCATGAGGCTTCAGCAGCAAACACAACACGGTGTCCTCGTTGCTTGAGTCGATAACCAAGTCCAATGCATTGATTTGTTGGACCATATGCTGACTCTGGCATAAACAGAATGGTTAGTTTCTCGCTCATCGTTATCCCTTCACATTTCTAAGCGAATTCTTCGTCATACTTCTTGCATAGTCGAGTATCAACTCACAGGCTTCTTCATAATTGAGCGTTGGATGACCTGCCATGATTCGATAACCGTAGGCATCTTCGAGTGCTACGAGGTTTCTGGCAATGGTGTTGGCATCACTTTGTAATTCAAAGTCTCTAGACAATTCGCCCGCTTCAAGAATTGATTGATAGAGCCCAACTTGCCGATCAAATAGTGACGTGAGGAGAACTGCGAACATATCATTTCGAGCCGCTTCACCACCAAGAGCACACAACAATCTCACACCTTCGTCATGCCTATCCATAGGGAGACCTGATCGAATTACCCAGACCAGTTTCTCTGCTGGGCTTGAAAGCAACTCAATGGATTGAACTCGCTCAGAGTAAAAACGCTCCATACCCGCACGGTTGGCTGCGAGAAGCAGGTCGTTCACATCGGGGTAGTGGTAGAGAACAGCACTTGGGGTCATCCCTGCTTCCTGGGCAATCTGGTGCAATTTCACCGAAACACCGTGCTCAGATATGGCTCGCTGAGTTGCCTCGACGAGCTGAAACTTCCGCTCTGGCTTTGTCATTTCTCCTCCGGTGTCATATCGTGGCATAAATTTGAATTTGAATTCAAAAAGTTATCAAGTTGTAAGGAAAAATGCTGAATTTTCATCAAAATTTCTTTAGAGTTATGTTCAATGTTGCGGCCACACGGTCCACATTGATTGGAGAAACAAGGATATGAGAATCAGAACGCGTTTTCTCGCGCTCATTGCTGCCGCAGCACTTGGTCTTGCTGGATGTAGCAGTAGCGAAGAAGCTTCAGATCAGTTAGATCCAAATGCTGATCTCACGAAGCAAAGTCTCGTCATTAGTAACTGGGCTGGCTACTACCCAGAAGATCTTGCAACTAAATTTCAAGATGCAGTTGGCCCATCAGTAACTATTACGAATCATGCAACCAATGAAGAAATCATGGCCAAGCTCACTGCTGGTAGTGATTCAGGAGTTGACGTTGCATTTGTTTCAGGACAGTTTGCGCAAGCACTTGCTGAGCAAGATTTGATTTATGAATTTGATAAGTCGCTTATTCCAAATCTTTCAAATCTTGCACCTGCCGCTAACAATCTTGCATATGACCCAGGCAATACGTTCTCAGTGCCTTACGCATGGGGAACAACTGGTATTTGCTATCGATCTGACTTAATGGAAGGTAATGAACCGACCAGTTGGATGGATATCTTGAAGCCAGACGCTGAGTACAAAGGTAAAGTCACAGCACTTGCAACCGAGCGTTGGCTCATGCTCCCTGCACAGAAAGCACTTGGGTATTCAGTGAACACTCAAGACGAAGCAGAGATGGATGAGGTCAAGGAATTGTTGCTTGAAGCAAAAGATAGTCTTCTTGCCTACGATGACACGACTTTCTACAGCCGACTTGTATCAGGTGAAGCTGTGATGACTGTTGCGTGGGATGGTTGGTGCAACTACGGTATCGCTGAAAACCCGGATATCAAGTTTGTTGTGCCATCTGAAGGAAGTGACCTTTGGGTTGACACCATGGTGATTTTGAAGTCTTCCAAGAACAAAGAAGCAGCACATGCTTTCATCAACTACATCTTGGATCCAACAAATCACGCATGGGTTGCCGAGAACATCCTCTACAAGGTGCCAAACCAAGCTGCTATGGATGCAGTCTTGCCTGGCCTTGTTGAGACATTTCCAAATATGGGAATTACAGCAGATGAACTACTCGAGTATGAAGAGTTAGTTGATCTAGCTGATGCAGCAAGCCTCTATACGCGATTAGCAACGGAGATAACCTCCGGCTAACGGTATGGCAAATCAACTGAGCACAGGTGGGCGTGACGCACTAAAGCGTCACGCCCACTTGGCGCGTGCGGTATTTCTCTATCCGGCGATGACCTACGTGTTTCTGCTCATGGTCCTACCAATTTCAATTATCTCTTTGTATTCGTTTTTTCAACGCGGTCGATATGGCGGAATTGAATATGTCTTCAATCTGGAGAACTATGTTCGGGCTCTAGATTCCCTTTACATTGAGATATTGCGAAACTCAATTCTCATTTCGCTCACAGTAACCCTGCTTGCACTCTTGATTGGCTTCCCCGTTGCGTACGCAATTACAAAACTCGATCCAAAGTATCAAAACTTGGCACTCATTTTGGTTGTCTTGCCTTTTTGGACGAATTTTCTGATCCGCACGTATGCCTGGATTGTGTTATTGAACTCCGAGGGAATCTTGAATCAGAGTTTGCTCGGAATTGGACTCATTGATAGTCCACTTTCACTTTTGTATTCACCTTATGCGGTGATTATTGGACTTCTCTATGCCTACGTGCCACTCATGATTTTGCCGCTCTATTCCGCACTCGTGAAAATTGATCCGAGTTTGCAGGAAGCGGCAATCAACCTTGGGGCAAGTAGGTTTGAAACTCTCAGACAGATTACATTTCCACTAGCACTTCCTGGTGCTCTTGTTGGTTGCATCTTTGTGTTCGTTCCAAGTATTGGAAATTTCATCATTCCTGAATTACTTGGCGGTGGAAAAACTGTAATGGTGGGTAATCTCATTCGAGATCAGTTCTTGAAAGCCCGTGACTGGCCATTTGGTTCAGTGCTCGCACTCTTTATGGTGTTTCTACTTGTTCTACTCTTTTTCATTCAAGCCAGAGTGAATAGACGAATCACTGGGGAGGTGTCAGGTGGGTAGTGTTGGGAAACTCAAGTGGGTCTTGCTCTTCATTTTTCTCTTTTTGTA
>JAURLB010000125.1 GCA_030831445.1 Candidatus Nanopelagicales bacterium
ACCATTGCTGGAGCACTTGCGGGGTGCGCTGGTGCTTACCTGTCACTTGAAGCCACGAGTACGTTTGAACGCGGTTTTACTGCAGGTCGAGGCTTCTTGGCCCTCGCTATTTTGATTTTCGGTGCGTGGTATCCAAATCGCGTGATGTTCGCAGCGCTCTTCTTTGGTTTCACTACAGCGCTTGCCTCCCAACTTCAGGCAGATAAAGTCGTTGACATTCCACAACAATTTGTGAACCTCCTTCCATATGTCATGACACTGATTGTTCTTGCAGTAGCAGTTGGCAGAGTTCGACCACCTGCGGCGGTCGGACAACCCTTTGTGAAGGGAAGTGGCTGATGAACGCATTGATTGAAGTCAAAGGTGTTTCAAAGGCATTTGGCAACGTTGAAGCCAATAAGAACTTAAGCATGTATGTAAACCCTGGTGAGATTGTTGCACTCTTGGGTGAAAATGGTGCAGGTAAAAGCACACTCGTCAAACAAATCTTTGGACTGATCACACCAGATTCCGGCACTATCAGTGTCAAAGGTGATGCCACCCCAATCAAAGACCCATCCGATGCAATTGCACGCGGCATTGGAATGGTGCATCAGCACTTTCAATTAGTACCAGTGATGAGTGTTGCTGAAAACATTGTGCTGGGAAATGAGCCAGTAAAGGGACTTCGACTGAATCTGAACGATGCGCGTACCCTCGTACGAGAAATTGCTAGCAAAATAGGTATGGATGTTGATCCTGATATTGCGATTGAAGATCTTCCAGTTGGTACCCAACAGCGTGTAGAAATTCTCAAAGCACTTTCCCGCAAAGTGGACCTACTGATTCTTGATGAACCAACAGCCGTTCTCACCCCACAAGAAACCGATGAATTGCTCGAAGTAATGCGCGGCCTCGCCCGCTCCGGCACAGCCATTGTTTTCATCACCCACAAGCTCCGCGAAGTGCTTGCTGTTGCCGATCGCATCTATGTATTGCGTGATGGTGCCCTTGCAGGTGAAGTAAAAGCAAGTGAATCCAGTGAGGCAACTTTGGCCACGCTCATGGTTGGTCGTGAAGTAGTTCTTCAAGTCCATAAATCAGCAGCAGCTCCAAAGTCAGAAGTTCTGAGCGTCAAAGACCTAAGTGTTTTGGACGATAGAAAACTTCTGGCAGTCAATGGATTGAATCTGAATGTGAAAGCGGGAGAGATTGTTGGTGTTGCTGGAGTTGAAGGAAATGGGCAGAGAGAACTCGTCGAAGCAATCGCTGGAATGCGAAAGATAGAGTCCGGCACAATCATCGCCTTCGGCAAAGAAGACATAACGAAGTCAAACCCGTTCAAGATCCATGCGCTCGGAATCGGTCACATTCCAGAAGATAGAGAGAAGCACGGGCTCGTAGCATCATATTCACTTTCTGACAATCTCGTGTTAAACCGATTCAGCGAACCTGAGTTTGCAACTAGGGGAGTCAGAAACTTCAAAGCTATTAACGAAAATGCTGACTCACTTATTGAAAAGTTCGACATCAGAACTTCTAGTCATCGGGCTACTGCTGCGAGCTTGTCCGGTGGAAATAAGCAGAAAGTCGTTGTCGCGAGAGAACTTTCAGCAGAGCCAGGACTCCTCATTGCCGCGCAACCAACACGTGGTGTTGATGTTGGTTCGATTGAGTTTATCCATAACCAAATTGTGGCTGCTCGCGATGCAGGCGCAGGTGTATTACTTGTCTCAGCAGAACTAGACGAAGTGTTGTCTTTAGCCGATCGCTTGCTTGTTATCCATAAAGGTCAGATAGTTGCTGAAATGCAATCTGAAGGTGCTGATCGAGTAGCAATTGGAAGGTTAATGACCGGAGGTCATTAACTCTTACCTAGATTCTTCAAAGCATCACCTGTAAGTCGATACACGGTCCATTCATCCATAGGTAATGCATCAATTCCAAGGTAGAAGTCGATTGCGTGCTTATTCCAGTCCAAAACCCACCATTCAAGACGGCCATAATCTCTTTCAACACAAATGGATGCAAGCGTCTTGAGTAGCGCTTTACCGGCTCCAATGCCCCGATGACTTTCTTTCACATACAAGTCCTCAAGATAGATACCGTGTTTACCGAGCCAGGTTGAGTAATTCAAGAACCAGAGCGCAAAGCCAATAATGGTGCCATCAGATAGTTCTGCAACATGGGCGAAAGCCGAAGGGTGTCCAAGCCTTGACTTATCGCCAGTAAAGAGGATGGCGTGTAAATCGGAAGTAGTGGCAAGAACTGAATTAGGAGCTTTCTCATAGACGGCAAGCTCAATAATTAGTTCGTGAATTGCTTCAACATCTTCAGGCCGAGCCTCACGAATGACAAAACTCATAGTTCGTTGTTTGCTCGTGTGAGAATCCCTTGCGCTTCTTCATCGAGAGTATAGGCAAGTTTCAAATCAAAACCGCCAGGAATCTGGTACTCAATTCGGGTAACAAGGCATTTGTCGACCGTGAAGAAATAATTGAATACAGTATCTGGAGAATCTAGCAAACTTGCTCGAATGCCGTTGCCTTCAAACGAGAAGTTAGATGGATCTGCTACCTCTACGTTATCGGCGATAGATGGAAAGAAGTACTGGGACTTACCCAGGACTTCATCGAGTGAATCAAACTCATAGTCATAGGAGGCCATTTTGATTTTCTCGGTGGACTTAGGTTGACTCACTGCAATATAAACATAGATATCATTTTCATAGAGTCGCTCAACCAAGGCATCTTCGTTCCATGCATCTCTAGAATTTTGAATCACCTCAAGAAGAGTTGAATGAGCTGAATTCGACTGCGCAGAGAACTCTCGGCAATCCTGATTTTGTGCTTCTGGTGCCGAACATCCAAAGGTGGAAGCACTGCCGAGGAGAACGATACATATGGTAATGACAATTCGCACCCACAAAACATAGCAGGGGATTGAATTCTACGTGCTTGAACTTAGCGCTTTAGGCTGGGTATTCTTAGTCTTGGTGACGGGAGAAATATGCAGGTTTATTGCTATGTTGGAGAGCTCACTAAACTCCCTCAAGAGCGAGAAATGCTAAACGATCTGCTGTATCGATTGGAGCAATTTCAGAGTGATGATTGGATCTATGTTTTTGCTTTCGCAGAATGGAACGCAGCAGAAATTGATCTAGTTATAATTAAATCGGACGCCATTATTGTGGGAGATTTGAAGGACTATAGTGGAAGTATCTACGGTGGTGAAAACGGGGAGTGGTCTGTTGATAATGTCATCAAATTTAAAGGCGGTTCA
>JAURLB010000126.1 GCA_030831445.1 Candidatus Nanopelagicales bacterium
TGCACTGCCCTCGACTGCTAGATCCCTGTTGCGGGATCGCTATAACTAGTTAGTTCGCTGCCTTTGCAAGGTTATCCATGGTGATTTCCATGTTCTTTTTGTTATGTGTTGCACGGTCAGCAACGCCACTCACAACCTTCCCAAGAAAAGAGCTGATACCACCACGGTGATCAATCCAGCTGTGTGTCACTCTGCTGCCTGCAGCAGTTGGTTCAATTTCGAACACCCAATCACACCAGTTGTTTCCGAAGACAATCAGTCCGAAAGAAAACTTCTTTGGAGCATCGCATGCATTGACTTTGACGTTTGTGCCCCAAGACTTCTTGCCGTTTTTATTTCGGCCCTTGAATATTGCGCCAACAGCTGGTCCGATTGCTCCCTTAGCCCACTTGCCGCCCTGGTTTTCTGGCGACCACTCACCCATGCGAGGCAAGTCAGTGACGAGTGCCCACACTTTGTCGGGTGATGCAGAAAACTCACGTGTTACCGAAACTGGTGCAGGTTGTGTCATTTCGCAACCATAGCAAAACGATTAGTTACTGGAAAGGCGCAGTTCAATGTGCTGGTCTGGGCGAACAAGTAATCCTTCAGTGGATGACAAACCAAGAATCTGTGACCACCAGTTATCGGCATCTTGAATATCTCGGCCAATTTTGATGTGTGGCAAATCGCTCGAAAAATCCGAACCTCCAATGGTCAAGTAGTCATCCAAACTGACAAGATCCAACGACGATATTTTCTCACCGTTTCGCTCGAGCCAACCATGTGGAAGTCGATTGCCCACCTCGATTGACGGCCTGTAATTGCGAATGATTTCATCAGTGAGTGGCTCAAGATCCGTTGTGGTTGTTGGAAGAATATATCTATAACCAATTTGTAATCCAAGCATGTCGAAGTGTGTCGCTTGATTTTGAATCGCACGGTCAAGCACTTCCAATGCTTCTGAATCTTGCAACACCTTATTGAGGTTGCTGTACGCAATTTCCTTATCTGCGTCAATTCCAAGAGCCATAAATACGTCAAACATTTTGAATGCATTGTCCATGCTGGCTTGCGCATTTCGTTCTGAAATAGGTCGGCGCTCTTTCTCATACGTGTCCAGTAGTGCTACGTCCGCTACTCCAGCTTCGATTCGATCTATTTTCCACATCAAATTGTGAATATCGCCAACTCCGGTGTTGAGACCCATTCCTCCGGACGGTGGAAACCGATGCGCCGCGTCTCCCGCAAGCAATACATGTCTCAATCGATATGAGTCAGCAATTTGAGATGTCATTGTCCATGAAGATTGTCGCAGCACAGTGATCGTTGCACTTGTAGGCACAATTGCATTGCGAATCAATTGATCGCATTCGGAAGGAGACATCTGTGCTTCATCGTCTTCCGCAATTGGATACATATAGACCCACTCGTTGTCGCCTCCGTGCGAAATCAAAGTCCCACCCGCTCGTGGATCACAGATCCAATAGAGAATGCCAGGGTTGGATGCGGTTAATGAGTTGAGATCGGCTTTGAAATGCACCGTGAAAAACTTTTGCAAATTGTCGGGGCCGACCATTGAAATACCGCACGCATTGCGGACACTGCTCGACGCGCCATCACATGCGATAAGCCACTTGGAAGAAATATTTTCGCTCTGACCATCTTTAGAAACGGTCGAGGTAATGCCATCACTACTTTCACTGAATGAATTCCAAGTCGATGCATATTCAACATCAATTCCACGATTTTTCAATTCAGAGACAAGCAATGGCTCAAGCAGATGCTGGGAAAGGTTTCGAAGCGGTGTTGGTGTAACGCTCAAATTGTCATCACCTTGTTGTTCGTATTGCAATGTTCCCAATACTTTTTCTCCGAGACGAGTCACCCAGTGAACAAGACCTGCTTTTTCAGGTGACTGGGCTGAACTACGAATCTTTTCCACATCGAGTCCAATTTGCCTCCAGATCTCAAAAGTACGTGCATTAATCACGTGGGCTGCAGGGGCACTTTGCGCCGTTGGTCGACGTTCAACGATCCGAACCGATAGTCCAAGTTCGTGTGCAATTAACGCGCCGGTAAGCCCAACAGGTCCGGCACCAACGATAAGAATGTCTGTTGCGTTATCGGTCATGAGTCAGACCAGTGTCTAGAAAACACCTTCGTAACTGCCACCATCAAGTTGCAGATTCTGTCCGCTGATATATCCAGCCTGAGCAGAACATAAAAATGCACATGCATCACCAAATTCTTCGGGCTTTCCCAACCTGCCAGCCTTTATTGACTTAATTTGATCTGCACGGGCTTCCTCATAAGTAACACCACGTATTTGCATCACTATCTGAGCCATTTGTTCCTGACGGTAGGTATCAAATCGTTCTGGCAGCAATTGATTGATCGTGACATTGAATTTTGCAAGGTCTTTTGAAAGCCCTTTTAAGACTCCAGTTAGTCCAAGACGTGGGCCGTGCGAAAGCGACATTGCCGAGTTCGGTGATTTAACCATTGCAGAACTAATCGCAACGATTCGACCGAATTTTCGCTCGCACATACCGGGAACAACGCGCTGCAAAAACATGAGTGGTGCAGTCAGGGCACGCTCAATAGATTCATGTAAATCGTTTTCTGTAATGTCCTGAAACATTTTGGGTGATGGACCTTCACCGTTCAGCAAGACAATGTCCGGAGAATCACATGCTGCAATCAGCTGCTCCTGAACTTCAATTGTCGAAGAATCACCGACAACTCCCTTGGCATCTACTTTGTACCTACTCGCAATTTCGTCAACGGCACGGTGCACATCGTCAGCCGTGCGACCGTTGATCACCACATTCACTCCTTCTCGGGCAAGGCTTTCGGCGCATGCACGACCGAGTCCTCTGCTTGAAGCGAGCAATATTGCGTGGCGTTTTGCTATTCCGAGGTCCATGTCAGTTCCCTAAATCAATCCACGAGCTTCACGAGCTGCTGCAATTTCGAAAAGGTCAGGTTGATTAATAAAACTTTCTGGTTCCTTTGGCCCCCACACCGAAAATCCGGCTGGTCCATCAGCACCCTCCCAATCCCGCTTACAAAAATCTCTTTCCCATGCTTCGTCATCAGTGATCTGATCCATGTCGGAGAAAAACTCAAACATGTTCCCTGAAGGATCGGTGAGATACCAAAAGATATTGGCGCCCAGGTTATGTCGACCAATTCCAACCACATTGGCATCTGGTCGTTCGGCCAGCACCGCCATACCCAACTTGCCAATTGCATCAACATCATCTACCTCAAGTGCGTAGTGATTGAGGTGACTGGTAAATCCAGGATGAATGAAGAAGTTGTGATGATCAGACTCGCAACGCATAAATGTTGCTATTCCATTCAAAACTTGATCCGAAACCCGAAATCCAATTCCATCAACATAAAACGCTGTGGCTTTCTCAAAATGGGGTGTTGCGAGCACAACATGTCCAAGTCGACGGGGCCGACGAGGTGCAGTTTCAAGCAGTGCCTCTGCACGCGTACCAACTCGTTGATTGCGTCCTGGCGAGTTAAAGACTCGCTCAGGATTTTGCTGTAAAGATGGCGCAACTCCAACATCAATCGAAATTCGATGACCAAAAATTGGATCTACGCAACTCAAATTGGTTCCACTAATTTTTGACTCTACGCCCATCTCTCCAATACGTTGAGCAATCGCTGCTAAGTCGCTTTCAAACTCGCAACTTAAATGCAATGCGTCAAGGTGGCGGTAATCATCCTCAACAACAGTTATTTGTTTCTTTCGCTCGTCCGTTCCAAGCACGCCAGCTGTTGAACTGTTGAGTCCATTTCGGCTCCAGAAATCGCAAAGTTCTTGTGGATTCTTTACCGCTAAGTCAATGTCGAGCAATCCATTCAGTGCCATGCTTAAGCCCCCTTTACATAGTCGCTTACGCGGCGACAATGATTGACCATCGTGCCGATGCCAGCGATAGTCGTTGTAATGATGTCGCCATCTTTGAGAAACTTGCCTTGAGCAGCACCAATACCATCTGGAGTTCCAGTGAAAATAATGTCACCTGGCACCAGAGTCGTGATCCGAGACAAGTACTCGATCAGTGTCGGCACATCAAAGATCAAATTTTTGGTGCTATCACTTTGACGAACTTCACCATTGATGTCTGTTGTTAATTGAAAGTCATCGAGGTCTGAAAAGTGATCGGTTGAATAAATGAATGGCCCGATTGGTCCAAATGTGTCGAATGATTTGCCTAAATCAAAATGTGGGGGTTGTGCAGCAAATTGTGCAAACCGATCAGATATGTCCTGACCGATCGTCACACCGGCAACATGACTCCAAGCATCTTTCTTGTCAATGTCTTTCCCACCCACTCCGATGACCACAACTAATTCAGCTTCGTAATCAACACCATCTGAGCGCATCTCAATATCGGAATTCGCACCAACCAAACAAGAAGGAAACTTCGTGAACACCAACGGATTGGTTGGAAGTTGCATATTTGCCTCATCTGCATGACTCTTGAAGTTGAGACCAACAGCGAAACTCTTTTGGGGTCGTGGAACTGGTGGACCGAGCGTGACACTTGAAACCTTTCCAGTTGGTACCGAGTCTTTCAATGATGCAGAAAGCAGGTGCAGAGATGAAAAAGATGCAATTGACTTCATCGGATCACTTGAAAGCGATCCATTGCTCAAAGTCTCCACATCAAAATATGAATCGCCTTCGACCAAGACTGCTCGGTCGCCAATATTCCCCAGAATAAATGACATACCGAGATACTACGACATCAAAATATTTGATGTCAAACTAAATGCTATGTTGCTGGGTATGGAAATTGCAGACCTAGTTGAACAGACAATCGCTACATGGTCAGTCGAACGACCCGACCTCGATTTCACGGCAATGTCAACTGCATTGAAAGTGAACCTACTCGTGACAAAGCAACTTGAATTAACAAATCAGTACATGTTGGAACTTGGCGTCACACTTGGCGAATTTGATGTGCTCGCGACTCTGCGTCGTCATGGAAAAAATGGCGTCTTGATGCCAACTGAAATAGCCGTGTTTGCAATGATCACACCGAGTGGTTTAACCAATCGGCTTTCTCGCTTAGAAAAAATGGGGCATATCGTGAGACTGAGTGACCCAAAAGATCGCAGAATTTCACTTGTTCGCATCACCACCAAAGGTCGCAGAATTGCCGATCTTGGAATTGAGTTCGCCGCTCAACATTCAACCGACATTTTGGATGGAGTAAAGCCGGCAGATCTTGAAGCCTTTACGCGAGTGATTGATCAACTCGCTCTAAACGTCGAAAACCAGACATCTTCAACTGCGCAAACAGGTGCATCAAGCAAATAGCTACCAGTTATTAATGAAGTTACTTTAAGGCATTCACTAAATTGTCGAGCGTGACGCCCATATTGCGAAGGTTGTGAGTGGCACGGTCTTCAACTCCACTGATGTCCTTGCCGAATGGCGCAAATTGTTCCCACTGTTTTCCGGCAACCCATGCATGCGTCACCCGACAGCCGCTTGATGTTGGTTCAATTTCAAACACCCAATCACATAAGTGATTTTCTTTGTAATTGAGAACGAACACAAACTTCTTTGGTGCATCACAAACTTCCACACTCACCGTTGCCTGCCATGACTTGTCGCCATTCTTGTTGTTTCCTCTAAATTTTGCTCCAACTGCAGCACAAGTTGCGCCGTCAAGCCACTCGCCACCTAGGTTCTCGGGTGACCACTCACCCATGCGAGGCAA
>JAURLB010000127.1 GCA_030831445.1 Candidatus Nanopelagicales bacterium
ATTGCTTCAGGATTGCCGATGCCAAAGATTGCAATTGTGCAAGACGATGCCCCGAATGCGTTTGCAACGGGTCGAGATCCAGAACATGCGGTCATCGCCTTCACTACTGGCATCTTGAAAGTAATGGATCGAGAGCAACTTCAAGGTGTAGCGGCACATGAAATGGCACATGTCGCTAATCGCGACACACTTGTATCTGCTATTGCTGTAACGACGGCAGGAGCCATTGCGCTGATGTCAGATTTGCTCTTTCGTATTTTGTGGTTTGGTGGAGGTCGAAAAGAGAGACACGGCTCAAATCCAATATTGGCTATCGCTTCGCTTGTGCTGCTCATTCTTGCTCCGCTTGCCGCGTCGTTGATTCGTTCAGCGATCTCGCGAAACCGTGAAAGTTTGGCCGATGCCACCGCAGTGCAATTCACCAGAAATCCAGCAGGCCTGCGTCGGGCACTCGAAGAACTTTCTCGAGACAACACGGTGGTAGCGCAGCGATCAACTGCTGTAGCGCATGTTTGGATTGAATCACCGCTGGACTCTTCATTCTCGAGCAAACTTTTTGCCACACATCCTCCAATTCAAGAGCGAATCGAAAAACTTCGTCAGATTGAACAGGGGAATTTCCCAGACTAAGCACTTTTCTGAGGGTGACAGCGCTCTATGGCACACTCTGCATATGCCTAAGGTCATGATTGCCACCGATTTGGATGGCACACTTTTGATGACGGGTTCGAAATCTGTTCATCCAGAAGTAAAAGAAGCAATCTCAGAAGCACTTGACTTGGGTATTCCTGTGGTTTTTGCAACCGGTAGATCCCCAATAGATATTGTGGCTATTGCGGAAATGGTGAATCATCATTGGTATGCAGTTTGTAATGACGGGGGAACACTAGTTGATCTTGAGTCAAAAATTGTTGAAAAAACTCATCCGATTCAGGCACTCACGTTGCATCAAACGGTAAGCATTATTCGAAACCAGTATCCAGATGCGAAATTTATGATTGATCGGGTTGCGGAAGGACCAATCAACACGAAAGAACACGGTCTCATTTTTGAAAAAGGATTTGAAGCACCTTGGGCATGGGCACTTTCTGGCGCATCGGAAGTGGCTGAGATTGAATCAGTTCTTGATGAAGACAACATCGTGAAGCTCTGCGTATTCATCGATCAGGCAGAATCAATTGAGAATTTTGTGAAGTTCAAAGAACTTGTCATGCCATTTGTGCATCCAATTCGTGTTCACTCCGAGAAATTCTTTGTTGACATGGCACGGACTGGTGTCAATAAGTCTTCAGGCGTAGGTGAGTTAGCGGCCCGCCATGGAGTATCGCCCGAGAATGTATTTGCTGTTGGTGATCTTCATAATGACTACGAATTGCTTGACTGGGCTGGTTTTTCGTTCGCAGTCCAAAATGCTCATCCAAATCTGCACGATATTGTTGACATGATTGTTCCAACAAATGACGAAGGTGGAGTAGCATCAGTGATTCGAGCAGCTATTGAGCATGCTCGAGGAGGGATGTAATAGTGAACACGCTGGCTCGCGGAATAGTGCTCGTCACTCTGCAAATTTCACTAATTATTGCTCTCTTAGTTTTCCCACAAGGTCAGGATTGGACAGTGCCCAATTGGTTGGAAGTGATTCTGGGTCTCTTCTCATTCATTGGGCTTGTTTTGGGAGTGTTGTTTTACTTTTCGCTTGATAGTGCTCGCAGTGTGCTGCCTGCCCCTCGGGAAACTGGCAGACTGAAAACCACAGGCGCATATTCCGTTATTCGACACCCTATTTATAGTTTGATTTTGGTGATTGGAATTTCGGTTGTCATCCAGCATCAATCATTCGTCAAAATTGTGATTTGGATTGCTCTTTTTTGCGTGTTACTCCTAAAGGCAAATTTCGAAGAAGCACTCTTGCGTGAGAAGTTTCCAGAATACCGTGAGTATGCACGCAAAGTCGGTAAGTTTGTCCCAAAGTTATCCGCGTTGAGCAAGTGATACGGGTTCAGTACTTTTCAAAATGTCACTTGAAAGTAAAAACTCGATAACTTGCAGGGCTGACCAGCCCTTGTGATACATCTCAATCATTTGACGAGGACCGGCGAGATCACTGCCAAGGGTGAGTAATGGCTTTTCCTCAAATCCATCAGGTCGGATTTGGCCAATTCCAACTGTCGCCATGAGACCATTGCACAAACACTTTCGGTTCAGTGCGTCTGGCTCTTCACCACCTTTTGACACATAAGCATCAATAGGCTCCGCGGCACAGCGATAACCCAAAGAACCTGGTTCTCTTTCGAAGGCTGTGCGCAAATATCCCATGTCGCAAAGTCGAGGGCGGGCGCGAAAAACTTCTTCTTCGGCAACCGTTTCATGAATACCAGCAACTTTAAAGGGAAATCCTGTTGGTGACGCTTTTGCATCAGTCTTCACTTTAAGAACCGCATCAAGTAAATTAGCGAGGAGTTGATCTTTGAGATGTCGAAGAATGCCTGATTCATGGCTGAGAGCGAAGAGGGATCCCACTTGAACACCACAAGCTCCAACTTCTTGGGCTTCGCTGACTTTTTCAGGTGTGGAATAGCCACCCGCCATCCAAAACGGTAGCTCTACTGCGCGTAGTTTTTCGTAGTCGACATCATCTCGTGGACCATAAATTGGTTCACCCTCTTCGTTATATTCGATTTTGCCACGCGGGGGAGCATTGTGACCACCGGCGTCAGGTCGCTCAACGATCAAACCATCGGGGCGAGTTACTTCATCTTTTGATAAGTACATCGCCAAAACATGATTTGTCACAATCGCGAAAAAGAATGGACGATGCAGCTCACCATTCTTTTTAAACTCAAAGAGTTCTGGGTCCAATGTCATTTGATACTTGATTGTTGCGCCAGCTACGTCAATATTCAAACTCGCAGGTTGATGCTGAGCCAACAAATTGAGCACTTTGGGAATTTCTGTAGGAATTCCTGCACCCATCAAAACCGCATCGACATTGGCAAGCATTGCACCATATAACGTTCCCAGTGTTGAGAGCTGAATCTTCTCAAGGAGATTGATGCCGATAAGACCGTCATGGTTTTCTTTTGCTAACCACGTTTCAACAAATGCGGAGGCGATAACAAGTTCCCAAGTTGGAAGATTTGGTTCGAGTGACAATTTGGCAGTCGGTCGAAAAGTTGCATTCTCAGTTCGACCAGACACTCGAAAATATTTCTTGATAATGTCATTAGCGATTCGTTGATCTGGGAATGCCGCAAGTGCTCTTCTCACATCACCCGATTCATCGCCACTTTGCAGTCTGCGTGCAATCACTTGGTCGAGTCCAGTGCCCGATACGACTCCGAGTTCTCCCGCCATCGAGACAGTCTTGGCAAGCTCATACGAGGAAACAGCAACGCCCATACCGCCCTGAATGACAATGGGTGTTCGATTGCTGATAGGGGAGACCAAAGTAGGGGCCTGAGGGAATATCACGCTCGGATTGTATATCTAAGTTACGGTTTAGTAGGTTACCAAACCGTAACATTCTCATAAAGAAAGCCTCCCCAAGGGGAGGCTTTCTTTCAAGGTTTCGCTCTAGAGATCGTAATAGAGCTCAAATTCAGCAGGATGCGGTCGTAGGCGCACGTAATCCACCTCAGCGCTTCGCTTGTAGTCGAGCCACGTTTCGATCAGGTCTGGGGTGAAAACTGACCCTTGCGTCAGGTAATCATGATCCTGCTCAAGTGCATCGAGGACGGCTGGCAGACTTCCTGGCACCTGAGGAATTGCTTTTGCCTCTTCGGCTGGCAATTCATAGAGGTCCTTGTCGACTGGCAGAGGTGGCTCTATCTTGTTCTGAATTCCATCGATTCCCGCCATCAACATAGCTGCGAATGCGAGATATGGATTTGCCGATGGGTCTGGAACACGAAACTCAATACGTTTTGCTTTCGGATTCGAACCCGTTACCGGAATTCGAATACATGCAGAACGATTTCGTGCCGAATACACAAGGTTAACCGGAGCTTCGTAGCCTGGAACTAACCGATGATATGAATTCACAGTTGGGTTTGTAAACGCAAGTAGTGAAGGTGCATGGTGTAGTAAACCACCGATATACCAACGAGCAAGATCAGAAAGACCGCCGTACCCTGATTCATCGAAGAAGAGTGGTTTTCCATCTTTCCATAGTGATTGATGGCAGTGCATTCCTGAACCATTATCTTGAAAGAGTGGCTTTGGCATAAAGGTCGCAGTTTTACCTGCAACCCAGGCAGTATTTTTGATGATGTATTTAAAGAGCATCACTTCGTCAGCGGCATGTAAGAGACTATTAAATGCATAGTTGATTTCCATTTGTCCCGCCGTGCCAACTTCGTGGTGCGCTCGTTCAACTTCAAGTCCGACACCGGCTAGGTTCAACACCATCCGGTCTCGTAAATCGGCAAACTGGTCAGTTGGTGACACTGGGAAATAGCCACCCTTCATTCGTGTTTTATAGCCGCGATTTGGTGTGCCATCTTCTTCGTAGTCGATGCCTGTATTCCAAGCGCCTTCGATTGAGTCAACCGCGTAGAAACCAGTATTTGCAGCAGTTTTGTATTTCACAGAATCAAAAACATAAAACTCTGCTTCTGGACCGAAAAACACAGTGTCAGCGATCCCTGTTGATTTCAAGTATGCCTCTGCTTTTGCAGCAACACCACGTGGATCCCGGCTATAAGGGGATAGCGTGTAAGGATCGACTACAGAAAAATTCATGACGAGAGTTTTCTCGGCTCGAAAAGGATCTAGATACGCAGATGCAACATCAGGAATCAATTTCATATCCGATTCATTAATGGCTTGAAACCCTCGAACCGAAGAACCGTCAAACAGGAGTCCTTCGCTAAAGACACTTTCGCCAAATGAGGTAGATGGGACATTGAAATGTTGCATAACGCCTGGAACATCACAAAAGCGAACGTCAACAAAAACGACACTCTCTTTCTTGATGAACTCTAAGACTTGGGAAGCAGTTGTAAACATAGGTGAACGAGACATATATTTCCTTTGCTAATGATTGGGCAGACTCTATGCCTCTCGCATTGCAAAGGGGTGTCAGAATTGTTTCAGGGGTGTTACAGGTTTTCTTACCAGGCGTCTCCAGCCCTTGCTTGGCACGTAATACGTGCATAAACGTAGGAATCCGGTTGTCGGCTCAAAAACATGAGCCCTTGGTCTTCATCGGCGCTTCGCACTTCATCCCCTTCCTGCAGGACGTAACTCTGCCCCAGGAATTCCTGCCAGCCAAGTTGTCTATAGAACGAATGTTCGTCGGTTGAAAGCATGGCAACTTGGAAATGTTCGAGACAAAAGTTTGTCACTTCGCGCATGAGCGCTTTGCCGAAGCCTTGGCCCTGAAAATTTGGCGCTACGCCAAGACCTTCGACGTACCCAACAACTTTCTCCGTACCGTCGATGAGCATTGGTCTCGCAATAACAGCAGCGTGAGCGATGATTGTGTCATTCAATCTCGCAACAAAGCGAGTTCCACCAAACGTGTGTTGCCAGTCGTGTGAACTGAAATCGCCTCCAAAAGCTTCCAACAGTAAGGACTGCAGAATGTTAGATTCAAGTTGATTGAGCGAAGTGGATGTAGTGACTTGAAAATTAGTATTTGGTGTCGTCATCTTGGTTTACAAACATCAAAGGTGTTGAAACCCTAGCGTCGAGGGATTTTCATGTTCTTTGGCATTGGACCCTTTGGAATCGGTAATGAGCCTCCGGCTGCCGCATCGAGCTTGCGACGAAGTTCAGTTACCTCAGCAGGGCGCAGGACCTTTGGTAGTTTCTTGACATAGCGAGTCAACTTGGCAAGTGGTACTTGACCTTCTTGGTTTCCGACCCAAATTTCGCGAATTGGTGTTTCGCCAACCCAGCGTGCAGTTTTAGCTTTTGCAACTGAGGCAATTTGGCTTCCCTTATTCGCTTCAATAACAAGCATGACGCCTGGCCTGCCAACGAGTCTATGGACCACTTCTTGTTGTTTGTTTACTTCTACTGCCATCGTGGTAAACCAGCCACCACGCATTGTCATGAGCACTTGGGCAGCAGCTCCAGGCTGACCTTCAATTGTTTTATA
>JAURLB010000128.1 GCA_030831445.1 Candidatus Nanopelagicales bacterium
CAAGGAATTGGTGCAGGTGGACTTTTCACACTAGCGCTTGCAATCATCGGTGACATAGTTCCACCACGCGAGCGTGCTCGTTATCAAGGTTTCTTTATCGCAGTTTTTGGTACATCCAGCGTGATTGGCCCACTTGTGGGTGGATTCTTCTCAGCACAAGATGCCGTTCTTGGACTCGATGGTTGGCGTTGGATTTTCTTTATCAATGTCCCACTTGGTGCACTTGCATTGTTCCTTGTCAATCGAACGCTGAAAATCTCTCATCTGGAACGTTTGGATCATCGGATTGACTGGTTTGGTGCAATCACACTCAGCACCGGCATTATCCCGCTACTACTCGTAGCGGAGCGCGGGTTGCAGTGGGGTTGGACGTCTACGTACGCCATTATCTGTTATGCCGTGTCAATCATGGGCTTCCTACTCTTTGCTCGGATTGAATTGAGAATGGGTGATGAAGCCCTTATTCCACTTCGCCTCTTCAAAGATAAGACATTTTCAATCATGACCACTATCGGCATTATTTCTGGTATGGCTATGTTTGGTGGACTTGCTATCTTGCCACTCTTTTTGCAGATTGTGAACGGTGCGACACCTGCGGAAGCCGGCATTCAACTCTTGCCAGTCACACTCGGCATCATGATCGGTTCAATTACATCGGGACAGACAATAAGTCGAACAGGTCGTTACAAAATGCTACCAATCTTTGGCAGTATCTTGATTACGATTTCACTTGCCTGGATGACCCAGCTCAAAGTTGATACTCCGTATCTTGCAATTGCGTTGATGTCGTTGCTCTTTGGTCTTGGTTTAGGTGGATTACTCCAACCAACGATCATTGCGGTACAGAACGCTGTGTCGCCTCGAGACATTGGTGTTGCAACATCTTCGGTCACACTCTTTCGACAAATGGGAGCGACCATTGGCACTGCCGTCTTTTTAGGTTTGCTATTTGGCAGACTTCCTGAAAATGTCAATGAGAACTTCGCCCGAGCGCAATCCGATCCAGAGTTTGTCACTGCTTTCACTGATCCAGCCAACGCTGACACAGTCGCAAAACTCCAGCAACTACAAGGTGCCAGCACAAGTGCTTTCAATGACACATCTTGGTTTGCTACTGCTAATCAAGTACTCATCCGACCAGTGTTGGAGGGATTTGCTCAATCCATGGTCACGGTAGTCACGATTGGTGCACTGGTGGCGTGTGTTTCAATTGTCTTCACGTTCTTCGTACCAAACAATGAAGTCAGGGGTCGCAGCGAGGCCGCTAGCGTCCCGGCCGAGTAGTAGTTCAGAATACGGGTATGAAATCTATTTTGATTCGACTCTTGGGGCTCACAGTTGGCCTCTGGGTCACCGACCTCGTACTTGAAGGTATCTCACTTTCTGAAGAGCCGCTTCAAATTATTGGAGTTGCAGTCATCTTTGGTCTTGTTAACGCGGTTATCAAACCGATTGTGAAAGTTCTTACGTTTCCTATCACCATCATCACATTGGGCCTTTGGCATTTAGTGATTAATGCCGGACTATTTCTCTTTGTTGATTATTTGAGTGAATCATTGACAATTGAGTCATTCTGGTGGGCACTTGGTGGCTCACTCATTATGGCGGCGATTTCAGCAGTATTCGACAAAGTCGCGGACTAAATGTTTCAGCCTAGCCGCGAGCCAGGCGAGTTCTACCCAAGCATAGGTGTCGGACCACATCCTGAACCTTGGCCTATTGGTGAACACTTCGATGCAGAGCTTTTGAAAACTGGTGATTCGAGAAACATTATTGAAAAATATAGGTACTGGAAAACTGAGGCGATTAAAGCCGATCTAGGAAAATTTCGAAGTCCAGTAGAAGTGGCGATTGAGAATTGGCAGCATGATTTAAATATCGGCTCACTTGTTAGAAGTGCGAATGCGATGAATATCCGCAAAGTTCACATCGTCGGCAAGAAGCATTGGAATCAACACGGGGCACTGATGACTGATAAATATCTTGATCTCACTCATCATTCGTCAATTGAGCTATTTCTTTCCTATGTGAGTGAATCTGGCTATCCACTGATCTGTTTTGAAAATAACACAGAGTCAGAACCACTTGAGTCATTTAGATTTCCGGATAACCCAATACTTGCCTTTGGAAATGAGGGTCTTGGTATGTCAGACTCATTGTTGAATGCTGCAGATCATGTGATTCATATCAGCCAAAAAGGCTCTGTGCGATCAATCAATGCATCAGCTGCCGGTGCTATTGCTCTTTTTGAATGGCAACGACAGCACTATTCGCAGTAACCACCATCGCAGCAGGGTTGGATGTAGAAACACTTTGGACAGAAGTCTTTTCCACCTCTGCGCTCTAAATCAACACTTTCACACGCGGGACATGGCCCTGGGTCGCCCATCACCCGCCGATTCAATAATCTTCGCCTTAGAGATTCAACTAGACACGCATAGGACGAATATGAGCATTGATTTTTACGGCGCAGAATGGTGTGGCGATTGCCGTCGAAGTAAACGCCTTTTGGATTCACTCAATGTTGAGTACGTGTATCACGATGTTTCAGTCGATGATGTGGCTAAAGATCAAGCAATTGAGATATCTGGCAAACAAAGTATTCCAGTCATCACATTTGCCGACGGCAGCTTCTTCGTGGAACCCAGTGATCCGGATTTGAAGTCCAAATTAGTCGAACTTGGAATCATCGAAAACTAGTTACTTCATCGATTGTGCTGCATGGCGTGGGTCAAACCCAAAAGGCAATTCAAGTCTGTGCTTTTTCATGAGTGCATCATCCGTTAAAACATTCAGCGTCTTTCCATCTGCTGCAATGATGCCACCTGAGAGAATCACACTTCTTTCACAGAGTTCCAATGCGTATGGCAAATCATGTGTCACCATCAAAAGAGTGATATCGAGTTTCTGAAGGATCTCAGATAATTCTCTCCTACTTGCAGGATCAAGATTTGAGCTCGGCTCGTCGAGAATCAATATCTCGGGTTGCATCACAAGAACTGTTGCAAGTGCTACCCGACGACGTTGACCAAACGATAAATGATGCGGTGCGCGATCTTTGAATTCAAGCATGCCTACTTCTGTAAGTGCTTTTTGGACGAGTGACTCAATTTCACTATCAGTCAGTCCCAAATTTTTTGGCCCGAACGCGACATCTTCGAATACAGTTGGCATGAAGAGTTGGTCATCGGGATCTTGAAACACGATGCCCACTCGACGTCGGATTTCCTTGAGCGTTTCTTTATTGGCATCCACCTTCAAACCAGCAACGACTACTTCGCCGTGCCCAGCTTGCAAAATTCCGTTGAGATGCATCACAAGTGTGGTTTTGCCCGCACCATTTGGACCCAAGAGGGCAACTCGCTCACCTCTCGTGAGTGCTACATCAACTCCATAGAGCGCTTGATGTCCATCGGGATACGCAAAGGCAAGCTCTTTCACACTCAACACGACATCGTTCATAGCAAACTTCCTATCAAAGTAATGAGCGCAAGTATTGGCAGGAGAAACGCAACATAGTCTTTCTTTTCAAGTCGCTCATTGCCAAAGTCCATCGTTCCCCGATAGCCCCGAGAAAGCATCGCGAGGTGAACTCTTTCACCGCGTTCGTAGGAGCGGATAAATAGCGCTCCTGCACTCTGGGCAAGTACCCGCCAATGTTGAATTCCCCGAGCACTGAATCCACGACTTTCGCGCGCAACTTTCATTCGTTGTAGTTCATCCAACACCACTGCGCTATAACGAACCATAAAGCTTGCGATTTGAACGAGCGTATTTGGTAATTTAATGAATGCAAGAGCATTGAGGATGTCCCGTGCAGGGGTCGTTGCTGCCAAAATCATACTTGCCATGACACCAAGTGTGGCTTTTGCAAGAATGCCAAACCCTGCAATCAGCCCCGCTTCTGAAAGCGAAAGCCCAAACACTTCAACATCAGGTTCGCGGCCAAAAATTGGAAGCATGAGGGCGAAGATCACGAATGGCACTTCAACCACCATTCGTTTTGCCATACGTTTTACTGGAAGTTTTGAAATGACTAAGACACTGAGTACAAGGCCGAGATAGATTCCAAACGTCCAATATTCAGTATTTGGTGTGAGGACAACAACGATGATGAAAAGTAATACTGCAAGTAATTTGCTTGCCGGATGTAGGTCGTGAATGCGTGAGTGCTTATGAATATACAGGTGATCGCCAAGTTTGTGTCCATGCTCATGGACATCAACTCTTACTTCGATTGCGGTTTGCGTACCCACAGATACAACCCTGCCCCTAGTAGTCCCGTTGCAACCACACCAGTCAATCCCGCCACTGCAGTCGAAATCCTCGCATCACCTAGAAAACTCACGGTGTAATCCGTAAATGGACTATCAATAGGCGAATCTTCTGCCTTTTCGACAAATCCTAAATCAATTGCGACCTTTTCAAGCCCATCTGGATTACTCGATGCA
>JAURLB010000129.1 GCA_030831445.1 Candidatus Nanopelagicales bacterium
GATGCGCTTCGAGCTTCGTATATGCATGGTGGATCGCGATTGGTTGCCGAAAGACTGGTAGACGGACGATTGCCTTGGCGTCGTCGATCTATCGAGCGACGGTGTATCCAACTAGCCCTGGCTGAGATTCACGCAAATATGGAGATACTTCTGGATGTAATGCGAGACGATGAAAACAACCGCACATTTCTTGGATGGCGATGGCCGGATTCGCAGATTATTGCTGGCGCTGAACTTTGGTTCAGACGAGATGATCAAATCATTAATCGAAGGCTCGAAAAGCGCCGTACCGGACAGCGTGCGGTTAATCTTTCGCTCCCCTCTAGCCGACAGATGCACAACATTGAAGTTTGGATTCGACTGTTCTCCGAAATCAGCGGTGAGAGAATTGCAATGCAACCTCGACTGGTACATTCAATACAAAACACAAATAGCAAAGCGAGCGAATAATGTCCGATATCGATGATGAAGGCGCAGAAGTAGATTTCGAAATTGAGTCCGAAGAGGATGACTCAATTGATGAAATCTTCGCCAGCGAAGAAGCGACGTCTGCAAGTGAATCTGAGCGACTAGAAACCGCCAAGAAACTTAGGGATTGGATTGATCGCTCGAAGCCAGAGAATCACCTCATTCTCGATCGGTTGGAGCACGATATTCGTGAAGATGTTCGTCTGGAGAACTGGTCTGCATTCGCGCTTGAAGACTTAATGCGACCACCTCGATACAGCGAAGTGAACTCCAGGTGGTCAAAAATTGGTGATTACGTTGTTCTTGTACGCAACACATTGCTTTTCATCCCCGTTCTCATAACTTGGTATGCGCTTTCTGAAGCATCCGCGAGTTACAACTCTTATTTGGAACTGACAAAGAATTCAATAGTCACACAGTCAAATTCTTCGGGCGCACCAGACACATTCCTCCAAATTTGGAGCAAGCAGTCAATGGTTGGTTATTGGACCCTAGAACACGTTGCATTTTGGGACGCTGTAGTAATTCTTTTTCTTGTTGCCCTCACTATTACCGAATGGTATTTCAGACGACAAGCAAAATTGGCTGCTGCAAATGCCGACAGATTTAATGACCTCGAATTCCGCAACGTTCTAGTTGATGTCGGATTGCTTCTGCATGGATTCCGTCAAATCACTCCTACTGCCCTAACCGGAAGTTTGGCCGAAGCAGTTAACCGTTTAGCGAAGGCAACAACGGCCATTAAAGACGCAACCGTAGACATGAAACATCTTTCTACTGCAGCAGACACCACACTCAAGCGCTTTGCTGATCTTTCAACCTACGAGCTTGAACCAGCCACAAAGAGGCTCGACTCAATTGTCGGTTCGCTGGGTGTTGCAGTGGAAGCGCATAAATCAATGGGAGAACTTGTTCGCAATTTGCAATCAGACCTTGGCGAATCTCTTGGTGTAATTACATCAAGGCTAGATGCCCTTGGAAACAACCTAGACAGTCGGCTTTCAAACCAAACCGAAAAACTGGAATTTGCACTTCGGGGAATCACTTCCGAATCCGAAGCTGTGGGCAAGCGCCTCTCTGCAGCAGCAGCTGCTGCAGAAGAGGTTGCAAGAATCATGCGCGCATCGGCTAAATAAAAATGGGTCTCGTATCTCATCAAAGTCGGAATTCGAATAATTACTCAGACGATGAGTCAAAGAATTCCATAGTCGGGCTTGCTGGATGGCTTTTTGCCGACCTATTGCTTGCACTTGCAGTGATCTTCCTCGTCGGTGGAGACATTCCGTCGACTTCAGCGATGAGTGAAACAAATTTTAGGGATGACATCACCATAGAGTTTGCCGAAACAAAAGACGGCGATGCAGTTACCGGCCTCAGGAAAATTGATCAAACTTTTGATGTTTACGTGCGTTTCAGCGATCCAGTCGAAAACTTCACTGCGGATGATATTGAGCTCGAGCCATCAGATGAATGGTCCGTTCGCATCGTTGAAGACTCGAAGGACGTTGACGGAAAAAGGTCATTTCAAATTCGATTGAATCCCGAAAGTCCAACTTCCAACGAACTCAAACTCACCATTGCTCAACGGCAAGTAAGCAATGCATCACGCCCTAACTCCTTCAATGAACGGGGTCAGCTGGATATTTCAGTAACAATTTGTGGGCAAATTGCAGGCATTAATGTTGACAAAGCAAACGTTGCGCAGGTCAGAATCCCAAACGGCGCAAACATGTCAGCGCAGCAACTTTCAAGTTGGATGCAGACAATTGAGGCAAAGGGATCCACTACCAATGAAGATGGATACGGAAATGAACAAATACTGAGAGAGATAATTGCTCTTCCGGCCAGTCAACGCACACAGATCGGCTTCATCATCGTTTTTGCTGGCGGCACTGATGCCAGGGCTGGAACGCAAGTTGCACGAAATAAGGAGTCCGACTTATTGACGGCCCTATCCAGTAATTATCTTGTTGCCGACGCAGCATCCGATTTACCGTCAACTACCTGCCCAACGGAAAGCCGCGTGCCAGTTCGCGCGTTTTGGAGTCAGCAACTATCAAAGAACGACCTAACACTTGAACTCTACTTTTTTGATTCGGGTAAGTGAACATGGCTCAATTTTGTGTTGACTGTGGTGCTTACGACAACACTGATTCTCCACAGTGCCCACAATGTGGCGCCGAAGACCATAAACCAGTCGAATACAACCCGCTGAAAGAAATTCGGCGGATCAATTTCAAAAAGCTTGAAGAAATGGAATACGAAGTGGTTAGCAGACGCCAATACATATGGAATTTGCTAGTAGGAAAGCTGCAATTTGCAATAAAACGTGGGCGGCGAACACGAGTCGCCTTAATCTCTGGACTGACAATTCTCATTACATATGTGGTTGTTGTATTAATAAGACAATTAATTTGATAACTAAATCAAGGTAGGAAATATGGGATTTATTGCAGAAGTTCGACGGGTTGCAACTATCGGATTTCGAGGATACGTGGATTTCACAGGTACCGCAAATCGACGCGACTACTGGACTTGGATCGCAATTTCATATGCGGCTCAAATGATTATTCCTGGAAGCACATTTATACTTTTCCTTCCTACAATTTCGTTTACTGTTCGACGATTGCGCGATGTCGACCGAAACCCGTGGTGGATTCTTGTTTGGCCAGTTGCACTAGTTTTTTTGGTGCAATCCACACGATCTTCGACTTCGGCAACAACCCCTAGGCCAACCCGAATGCCAGGAATCCCAACAAAAGTTAAGGATGTAAAAGAGACCTTTACCGGTGTTGCTGCTTCAATAACTAAAAAATCAAGCAGATTACGTGGTGATATTTCCTCCCACTCCGATCTGATAGCTACGCCTGTTCGACCGATTATTCGTACTGATCATCGCTTGAAGTTGATCTCTGAATTGAAGCGATTAGACATAGAAGTTTCGGGTGATGTTTCGCCTACAACGTCGAATCAAGCACTCTTGCGACATGTTTGGAAAGAA
>JAURLB010000130.1 GCA_030831445.1 Candidatus Nanopelagicales bacterium
AGTGGATACCAGATTCGGGAAAATTAGTGCTGGACACCTCGGCTGCCAGCATCAAAATCAATAGGGAAAAGAACGCCTTAGAAAACCTGATTCATAAGAATCCAGAGGTCGTGAACCTGAATCTTCGCGATGTAATCATCGATCCGACAACCCAAAATGAACCGTCAAATATTGATGTTTCAACATGGTTCAATCCAGATTTAGACAGCGACAAAAAAGACGTAGTTCGATCGGCTTTGGGAAGCGATGGAATGTTTGCGGTCGAAGGTCCTCCGGGTACCGGTAAAACTACTTTCATTGCGGAATTAGTTGCACAAGAAATTGCAAGAAATCCAGAAGCGAGAGTGCTGATATCGAGTCAGACAAACGTTGCACTTGATAATGCGCTGGTACGAATCATCAAAAATGTTGATCAAAAGAGAGTTATTCGGTTAGCTGATAGAAGTGGGCTTAAAGTTTTGAACGATGCAAAGCCATTGCTTCTGGAATCACAAGTCGAAATTTGGCGACTGAAGACTCAAGGTCAAGCCAGAAAGCAATTTGAGCTTTGGTGTCGGTCAGTTGGGCTGAAGCCTGTCGAAATTGGGATTGCTGGGGCGATATCGCAGATTTTATTGTCTAGGCGCCAGGAAATTGAGTTTCGGAACTCGGCATCGAAGATTGAAACTGAACTGAAGGACCCCAAAAAAGCTATTCGAGATGCTGACCGTGAAAAGATGGCCGAAGATGTCCGTGGATTTAGAAAACGAGCAGCTCGCGCTAAAAGTGAGTATTCAGATCTTCAGAAGAAATACAAGAAATCAATTAAGGAAATGGGAATTGATATTTTTGCAGATGATCTAGACCTCATTGAGCAGCAATCGCTTCAGATAATTGCTCCAATGAAAAGCCATGAAGGCAAAATTCATTTGGCGCTTAGTTGGATCCAACGATTGGAGTCTGGATCGGAATTTGAAGAATCAATTCTGGACAATGCTCAGGTTATTGGAGGCACATGTATTGGCATTGCCAAGCACAAGGACATAAAGACATTGAAATATGATCTTTGCATTGTCGATGAAGCATCAAAGGCGACTGCTACAGAAACCCTGGTACCTCTTGTGCGTGCAAAACGCTGGGTGCTCGTTGGCGATCAGAAGCAGCTCCCACCATTTCAGGAAGATGCGATGCGAAATCGGGAACTCATTGAGGAATTTGAATTAGACGAAGTCGAACTCAAGACCACCCTTTTTGATCGGATGCTTGGTGGGTTGCCAGACCACAGTCGTATGGGGTTACGAGTTCAACGTCGAATGACCAAGGCAATTGGTGAACTTGTGTCTGACTGTTTTTACGATGGGAAATTGGAATCTCTTGGCCCTGAACCTTTTGGCGAGATCCCAGGTGTGTTGACGAAGCCGATTACATGGTGGAGTACAAGCAATCTGCAAGGTCGTTACGAAGATGGAGGCGGCCAGAGTTTTCAGAGCTACAGCAACCATACGGAAGTAAGGGCTATTCGAGACCTATTGACGAGGATTGGATTTGTCCGGAAAGCAGGAGGGCTCGAAGAATTGCGCGACGTTCTAGTGATCGCTCCGTATAGTTCTCAGGTAAGTGCTTTACGGCGACAAATTGATGGCATGACAACTCAACTCGAAGGTGTTCAAGTTGAGATAAATACTATTGATGCTGTTCAAGGTCGCGAGGCAGACTTAGTGATTTTCTCTACAGTTCGATCGAATGCCAATCTGAAGGTTGGGTTCCTCGACTCGGATAAGCGAATAAATGTGGCGCTTTCGAGGGCAAAAAAAGGTCTGATTTTGATCGGTGATTCAGTTTTTCTCTCCAGTGCGGAGTCGCCCTTTAAGGAAGTGATCAGTTTTATTTCAGAAAACCCTATCTATGGTTCGATGGAGACATTGTCATGAAGTCAGATACTGAGGAGTTAGCCGAGCGATATGCAGATTTTAAGCCAGGTTTCCGTCTCCTTGCCGTTGAACAAGCCGCGATACCTGTATTTTCAGTTACTGCTTCTGTCCTATTGCAACAAAGAAAACCTATTGCGCCGATAAATGAATACGTCCTTCGATCGATACAACAAGGGATGGAAGATCCAAAGCTGATTTCGGATTTTATGGGTTTAGAGCGGGAAAGTCTTAATAATGCAATAACAAAACTCTGGCAATCTGACTTGCTTGATGTTTCAAACGAAGGTGGAGTTTTCAAAGTACGGCTAACCAGTGAGGGCAGATCTTCGCTTGATGAACTCGCAGAGGTAGTTCCAGTCGCTCAAGACATTTGGTTTACATTCAATCGCCTGAATTGGAAGGCAGTTCCGGTTTCAACAAATAAGTTGCTCGATCAGAAGTCGGTTGACAGTGGTGACTACATCAAGGTGAAGCCATTGAAGAAGGACAGGCCAGGTGTTGTCGATTTTCCAACAAAAGAGCTGAATCAAGCGGTCAAAGTTTCAATGGGAATAGAAATGAGTGATGTGGACATTCTGGTCGTTAAGGGGGTTGAACAAACTGACACTAAGTTCCTATCTTGCTGTTTACTCGTATATGAGTCCACGAAT
>JAURLB010000015.1 GCA_030831445.1 Candidatus Nanopelagicales bacterium
CTGGCAAAATTATAGTGCTACTTGGAACTCATCTTGATTGCGCCGAAGAAGTAACGTCTGCTAGATGCGACGCGTCGTTCTGTCTGTTCTTGTGGCGTTCTTGCTCGCTGGGTGCTCGCGTGAAGAGCTCAAAAAGCTTTCTGCTGGCACTGTGTCTGACACCTCAAGTGTCGTGACTGCACCCACTACATCGTCAAATCCTCAACCGATTGGTGAATGCGTAAATCTTTAGGGTGCGAAATGTTGAACTTTTCTAATCCGTCCTTAATTGCTTGTTTGGATGGATTTACTAGAACTACATGTGAAAATTCGCTCATGCGACAAATCTAATTCGGCTTAGTCTTAAACAAGACATCATGAGCTTTTTGTTTCATTATGTCGATAATCTTAGGATATGGAGATCATTTTGATCATCGCGCTCATCGCAGTATTCAGCGCCATGGTTTACGGCGTACTTTCTATCCAGCGGACCATCCAAGCTCGCCCATCCGACACCGGCGCACTCGTCAACCCCGCCCCAGCAATTGACGTAGCCGCTCTCGTAGCCAGTGTGCGTTCAGCCGTCGAAGCCGAGATGCGTAAAACTGCTCAAGAAACCCTTCAAGCCACATCACAACAGAGCGCAGAATTCTTCGCAGCGCAGTCCGCCACCCTTGAGGGTAAAACTCGGTCAATGCTGGCCCCTTTTGAAGAACAGATCAAAGGCCTATCAGTTTCCGTCAACACACTCCAAACAACATATAGTCAAGAACAGGGCGCAATCTCACAACTAGCAACACAAATCACCACGTTGCAAAGCACAACAACCACCTTGACCAACTCCCTCAAGTCACCAACAGCTCGCGGTTCTTGGGGCGAAAACCAATTGCGCAACGTCATACAACTCGCCGGCATGGAGTCCTATTGTGACTACACCGAACAGTTCACTGGCGGCGAAGGCGAATCAGACCAACGGCCTGACGTCGTTGTTCGCCTCCCAAATGGCGCAATGATTGCGATTGATTCCAAGGCCCCACTCTCGGCCTATCTGCGTATGCAAGATGCAACCGATGTACCAACAAAAGAAATTGAGTTAAAAAATCACGCCAAGTTGATGCGCGATCACATGAAAAAACTCTCAGACAAGAAATACTGGAACCAGTTTTCACAGTCTCCCGACTTTGTTGTGATGTTTATTCCGGGCGAGGGTTTCGTCTCCGACGCCATGCGTTCTGATCCGAGTTTGCTGGACGACGCCATGAAAAACCGAGTATTGGTTGCATCACCCGTGAATTTACTGGCTTTATTATTTGCAGTGGCTAAAGGCTGGCAAGCCCACAGCATTGCTGAACACGCCAAAGAAGTGGCCGCACTAGGCACCGAACTTTACGAAAGAGTCGGCACCGTGCTTGGCTTTGTCGGAACGATGGGGAGAAATCTCAGTACAGTAACAACGGCCTACAACGAAATGGTTGGCTCTCTTGAAGGACGCATGTTGGTCACTCTGCGTAAGTTCCGCGATCTCAAAGTCGTTCAAGGTGAAGAGATTGACACTTTGAAATCAATTGATGTACAGACTAGAAGTTTGACGGCTCCAGAGATTATTCCAGAACTTGATTCATAACTCATTCACAGTCCAAGGTGCATGCCGCAAGTTTCTTCACGAGGCAATGCTTTCGAATGAGCCAAAACAAAATAGTGACATGAATTGACTGCTTTTGAGGCTGATAATCGGGTTAAGTTGAAATGGGGGGCTCCGGATCAAAGTTAGGCGGTTATGTAATTTATGGAATATGTAAAAACACGAATCAGTCCATCTGATTTAACTTTTAATTGGACAGGTTGCAAGAAGTGCTTTTGGATGCGGTATGTGCTCGGAGTTTCGCACCAGGGGCCTTTTCCAGGCATCGTGATGTCGCTGTCTTCACGTCAAGAACGTTGGTACAAAGAAAAGCACTCACGAGACTTTTCAAGCTCGTTACCTTCTGGTGTGGTGCACTCGACAGGCAAAATGTTAGAAAGTAAACCAATCATTGTTGATGGGCGAGAAACACCGTTTACTTTAGGTGGCAAGTACGACTTTCTTTTGAGTTATGACTCCGGAAAGTTTGGTGTGATCGACACCAAGGTTGTTAGTCAAGGGGGTAAAGCCGAGTTTTATTGGCCCCAACTTGCGGAATATGACTACATTTTGTCGAACCCAAAAACTGGTGAACCTCGAGCTTGCGAGACATTGGGTTTATTAGTGTGGGAAATCGCAGATGCATCGCACCATAGCGCAGACATTTATAACGTTGGTTTCAACGCCGAATACGAGCCGGTGGAAGTTAATCCAGCGAAATTTCAACAATTTATTGGTGAAGTTGTGTCTCTTCTAATGGGTGAGATTCCTACTGCAGACGAAAACTGCTCGAACTGTACTTACTTTCAGAAGCGCTTGGATCTTAAAATTTAGATGCCGGTTAGCGCGTCATAGCGAAATAAGTTTGTCGCCAACTGTGCAACACCCCTTACCTATAATTATTTTCTAAATCTGACCAGGGGGTAAAACATGAGCGAATCAAGTTCAATCACGCCAATCGTTTTGCCCGGTCAGCGCCCAGTCTTATAGACGCCGACTCAAGCTTTTAAAGGGTTTCGTCGTTTGGAAACCCCAAAAATCGAAAATGCTATATTGCACCCCCTCGCGCAAAGGTTGTGTCGAGTAAATCCAAGGAGGATTAATGAATAAGCCAGTAAAAGCACGCGAAGTTATGACCCCAGAGCAACGATGGGAAGACCTGATTGCTGAGCTGGGCGAGATGGCAACGGCCCCATGGCCGAACGAGGTTCGGGTGGCATACCTTATGCCGCGTTTCGGTCGTCTGAATATGATTCAGCCATTCGATTGGATGAGCTGGGCGGAGCCATACCCGGCATCAGAGCAGACAACGCTCCTCGATCTTACGACTGCGATCAAGCACATAACACGAATCTGTCGTGCCGAGCGGTTTCACCAAAACTCGATCTGGGGTCACATTCGTAGCGGGCTATTGATGGGCCTTTGTTTGGTTGTGCGCGAGCTCACTAATGGCGAGATCGTGCGAAATGTTTTTGAGA
>JAURLB010000131.1 GCA_030831445.1 Candidatus Nanopelagicales bacterium
GACTTGGCGTCACGAAAGTGTTTTGCCATGCAGACTTTACGCGTAGAGGAATGGCGCGAGATAAAGCTGTCGCGAAAGAATTACAAAAACACGGAATAGAACTTGTCACAATCGGATCCATCTATGCAGTGGAACCTGGAAAAGTGCTCAAGGATGATGGCACAAACTATCGCGTCTACACGCCGTTCTATAAGGGCTGGCTGAAGTATGGTTGGACAGCCCCTTTTTCGTATGCACTTCCAAAGTCATTTGCGCAATTTGAAAGTCACGGATACTTGGATGCTCCTTACCCTGAAGAAATGACTCCAGTTGCTGCCGGAGAAGCCGCAGCCCTTAAAAGAGCCAATGAGTTTTTGAAAAATTCAGTGGTCGATTACAAAGACCTTCGAGATCGGGCAGATCTTGATGGCACATCGAAAATGAGTATTGCTCTGAAATGGGGAGAGATTCATCCACGAACATTGCTTGCCCGGCTTGGTGACTCTGCTGGCGAGGAACACTATCGAAAAGAATTAGCGTGGCGAGAGTTCTATGCTGATGTGCTCTTTCATTATCCTAAGAGTGACACCGAATACCTCAATCCAGCATTTGCCAATATGGAATATGACATCGGTGAACTCGCAGATATTCGCTTCGAGGCGTGGAAAGCTGGAAAGACAGGCTACCCATTTGTGGACGCAGGAATGCGCCAACTCTTGCAGGAAGGTTGGATGCATAACCGAGTGCGAATGGTGACAGCATCCTTCCTCGTCAAAGACCTGCATCTCGAGTGGCAAAAAGGAGCGAGTTGGTTCTTTGATTTACTCATGGACGCTGATCTTGCAAGCAATCAACACGGTTGGCAGTGGACTGCTGGATGTGGCACGGACGCAGCCCCATATTTCCGAATATTCAATCCAATCACTCAAGGGCAAAAATTTGATCCAGATGGCGACTATGTTCGCAAATACATTCCAGAACTAAGCCACATAGAGGGTGGCCAGGTACACGAACCATGGTTGTTGCTTGACGGATATGCACATGGCTATGCTGAAAGAATTGTTGATCACTCTGTTGAACGGGACGAATCGTTGCGTCGATATAACTTGATTAAGAAATCTTAAGGCGATTTTCGTTCGATTCGCCAATCTTGGGCCTTCGATAAATCAGGCTGTGGATTCAGACTTATAAAGCGCAACCTGTCATGTAATCGAGAGGAGCGTCCAGACCAAAACTCAATGCTTCTCGGAATTACGAGATAGCCACCCCAATGTTCTGGTTTCGGAATCTCAGATCCTTCAAATTCGCGCTCAAGCTCAACATATCGTTCTTCGAGTTCAGTCCGTGATAGCAACACTTCAGATTGTTCACTTGCGTGGGCTGCGATTTGAGCACCCCGCGGTCGAGTCTTGAAATATGTCGCTGATTCAATGTCAGACAACTTTTCGCACACACCGGAAATCAGCACTTGGCGGAAAATTGCAATCCAACTAAACGTGAGTGCGACAGATGGATTTTGTTGAATGTCTCTCGCCTTATCGGATTGATAATTTGAGAAAAAGATAAAACCTCTTCTGTCGACTTCCTTGAGTAAAACATGTCGGGCACTTACAGCCCCAGAAGTAGTAGACGTGCTGAGCACCATTGCATTTGGCTCAGGAATTCCCAAGTCCACCACTTCTGCATACCAGGCTTGGAACTGTCCCAATGGATGAGATAACAAATCTGCCTCATCCAATGTTTGACCACTGTAATCAACCCGAACTTTGGCATATTCATTGAGGAATCGAGATTCATCATTTCTGTTCGTCATAACAAACTAAACTACCACCCTTAGAAAAGGAATGTCTGTGAATATCCCCGAAGAAATCAAGCCAAAAGACGGCAGGTTTGGCGCAGGTCCAAGCAAAGTTCGCTCTGAACAGATCGCAGCGCTTGTAAAAGCGGAGCACAGCCCGCTTGGCACATCACACCGCCAGGCTGCCGTCAAAGACCTCTTTGGTGAGATTCGTTCAGGGTTGCGTGAGTTCTTCTCGTTGCCAGAAGGCTACGAAGTTGTGTTCGGCAACGGTGGTTCTACCGCATTCTGGGATATCGCAACTTTCTCGTTAATCAAAGAGCGTTCACAATTCCTATCGTTTGGTGAATTCAGTGCCAAATTTGCCTCTGGTGCAGCATCTGCTCCATTTCTCGAAGATCCGATGATCATCAAAGCGGAGCCAGGACTTGCCGCAAGCTTTCAGGCAGAGTCTGGTATCGATTTTTATGCCACAGCACATAATGAAACCTCAACTGGTGTTGCTATTACATTGAAGCGTTCACCGGGGGTTGATGAGGATGCCATCCTTGTAGTCGATGCAACCAGTGCTGCTGGCGCACTTGATGTCGACATGAATGAAATTGATGTCTATTACTTTGCACCACAGAAGTCATTTGGTTCAGATGGTGGGCTCTGGATTGCAATCATGTCGCCCCGTGCGATTCGTCGTGCCGAAGAAGTCAAAGCCTCAAACCGCTACATTCCACCATTCTTAGACCTCATGACTGCAATTGAAAACTCCAGATTAAATCAAACCTACAACACTCCTGCGATTGCTACCGCCATCATGTTCGTCGAACAATTGAAGTGGTTCAATACCCAAGGTGGACTCAAGTGGTGTGTAACTCGAACGAATACATCAAGTGACATTCTTTACACTTGGGCAGAACAGCACCCGCTTGCCACACCATTTGTTATTGATACTTCCATCAGAAGCCGAGTTATTGGCACAATTGACTTTGATGAAACAATCGATGCGCTAGAACTTGCCAAAACACTGCGAGCAAACGGCATCTTGGATATCGAGCCCTACCGAAAACTTGGTCGAAACCAACTTCGCATTGGCATGTTTCCTGCCGTTGAACCAAGTGATGTTGAGCTCTTGACGAAATCTATCGATTGGGTGCTTGAGCAGTTATCCAAATAATGACGATAACGATGAAACTACGATTGCCAAAATTAGGCTAACCAGGACAATGAGTGTGACTGCTCGACGAAATGTTGGGGTCATAAGTGAAGTGTAAGGGTGGTGAGCAAACGCTCACCACCCTATTCACTATCCGAGTAGTTGATTGATTGGATCTGAAGCAAAGAAGACCAAGAACGCTCCGGCTACTAACCAGAGAAGCGGATGAATCTCTTTACCTTTTCCAACAGCAGCCTTCAATACAACGTGACTGATAAAGCCTGCACCAATTCCTACTGCGATCGAGTAGGTGAATGGCATGAGCACGATTGTTAGGAAGGCTGGAAGTGCAATGGTGACATCTTTCCAGTCAATGTCCTTCACCTGAGTCATCATCAAGAAACCTACCAAGATGAGGGCTGGGGTTGCTGCCTCGTAAGGAACTACCGCAACCAGAGGTGAAAGGAAAATGGTGAAGAGAAATGCAATACCTGTAACGATCGAAGCAAGACCTGTGCGGGCACCTTCACCAACACCTGACGCTGATTCAATATAGGAGGTATTTGATGACACACCTGCAGCACCGCCAGCGATGGCTGCAACTGAGTCAACGAGCAAAATCTTGTCAGCGTTTGGCACGTTACCTTCATTATCAATCAACTCCGCTTCTGCACCAATTGCAGTCATTGTTCCCATGGTGTCGAAGAAGTCAGTAATGAGGAGCGTGAAGACAAGCAAACCTGCGGCAAGGATTCCTGCGGTTGCAAAACCACCAAAGAGATCAATCTTGCCTAAGGTTTCAAAACTTGGTGTCGCAATGATTGATTCAGGAAGCTTCGGCACATTTAGTCCCCAACCAGCAGGATTTGGTGCAGCATCCGGAATAAATGACGGGCCGATTTTCGCAACTGACTCGATGATGACTGCGATAATCGTCGCTCCAAGTACGCCAATAAGGATTGCGCCTTTTACTTTCTTCGCATACAAGAATGCAATGGTGAGCGTTCCAATGACGAAAACAAGAACTGGCCAACCAACAAGTGCGCCTGAATCACCAAGCGTCACTGGTACTGGACCAGCACCTGTGCGGCGAA
>JAURLB010000132.1 GCA_030831445.1 Candidatus Nanopelagicales bacterium
CAACCCAAATGAGATCTGCACGCTCGACCACCTTCTCCACATCATCTGTGGGTTGGGTGAAGAGGGAGAGGTGTTCAACATCGCAATGTAATCCATGAACCGCTTGGTAACTTCTTGTGAGATACGAGGTGTCGTCGCCACTGGCAGTCATGATGTACAGAACACGCGGATGTTCTTTGCCTGTCAGCTTCAACGCTTGCAAGAATGTGTTTCCAGGCTTTGACACATTAAAGCGTCCCGTTGGTAGAAATCCACCGGAGGTTGCCATGATGTAACGGTTCATCGTTGTGTTCCTCTCTCTTCAAGTATCAACTCTGCAGCCCTAACTCCACTCAGCATCGCACCTTCGATGGATGTTCCAGAAGTCCAATCACCTGCGAGCACTATATCTTCGTCAATTCTCTGCACCGAATTCTTCCGTGTAGAAGAAACATTCAAGGCCTTAGGCACATGGATTGCTTCTATGAGTTGCCAGTCATCGGTTGCAACACCGTAGAGATGTGCAAGGTGTTTTCGCACTTCCTGCTCCATGTCCGCTGAGCGGTCGTTCGAAAATGTTGAACTGGAAATCAAGTGGTATCCCTTGGGGGAGTAGGTTTCACTCACATGCGAAAGCACAACTGAGTTGATGACGGGGCCACGCAAATTGTGAGCCTCAACTCGGAGCAAAGCTCTACCGTCCGCAAGCTCGTTGCCACTAACGTTCGAGGCGTGATACCAGGTTGTCACTTGATGAAAATCTGGTGTGTTCAGTCCAAAGTGTTTGGACACAAAATCTGAATCCGTTGCGATGATCACTTTATCGAAACTTGTTGTTCCAAGATGAGTGGTGATGGTGTTTCCACGTAGTTGCTCGACTGGAGTTTGCAGATGAATCGTGGTCTTCTTGAGCGATTCGGCAAGACTTATGGGGATGCGTTCCATGCCCTGTGCTGGGAGCGCAGGCTTGCCCAAGATAAAGTAGCGAAGAACAAAGTCTAAGAAGTGTTTCGAGGCCGTCAAAGATGAATCTAGAAATACTCCTTGCAAGAAAGGATTGAGCGTGTGCCAAATAAAGGCTTCACTCAATCCAGCATTACGAAGTGCATCTAGAGCCGTCGAATCTGAGTCTTTGTTGCTGTTTCTAAGCGTTGAAAGTGCATAAGATGCAAAGCGAACAATGTCACGAGGTTGATGAAGACTTGAGAGCATAGAGGGTAACAAGCTTGGACTTTGCAAAGGGTTGGCAAGGATAATATTTTCACCTTCAGATACGATGCAAACTCCAGCTTCAAAACTTCGCAACTGGAGCGACTTGTAATCTAACTGTGAGCGAGCCGTTGGATATGCCGGGTTGAAGACCTGGAACCCTTCGTCCAAGATGTAACCATCAATTCGCCTGCTTTGGACTCTTCCACCAACTTTGTCTTTTGCTTCAAAGAGAGTGACTGAAATTTCAGCGTTATTGAGTACCTTGGCAGCCGTTAATCCAGCTAACCCGGCCCCGACTATTGCGACTTGTTTTATGCTCACCGTCTCAATCTACTCACAGTGTTGATAAAGAAGTTTTCCTGCAGAACCCTCGACGCATATTGTTATCTATGGTGTCAGATCTTGGAAAATTACAACGAAAAATTCGATTTCAGCAATGGAAGTACGTCATTGCGATTGTGTTAATGTCTCTCGCTTCGGCTGCAGTTGCTTTTGCCAACCTTGGTACCACATCCCCAGAACGACTACTCCTTAGCGAAAATTCCGCGAAGGAGAATTCAGCAACTCCCATTCCTTCCGCAACTGAGTCTTCAACCAACTTTCTTGATGTGTTGGCAACTCTTGATAACTACCGCCAGCAGGCTTTTGAAAAGCGGGATTTGCAGATTTTGGCACTTGTCAACCTCAAAGGATCAAAGCAAGCGAGAGCTGATGAAGCAGCACTCAAACGAATCATTCGAGAAAATTTGTCCTTTACGTTTGCCGACTCAACACTTGTTTCAGCACTTCAAATACCAAGATTCTCGAAAGATTCGAGTCAAGTTTTACTAGAGGTAAAGGACATTGTTCAAGGCAAGGAGCGGATTTGGTACATAACGCTTACGAAGAATCTTGAGGGGGCTTGGCGCTACAGTGAGGTCAGCCGAGTTCTGCCTTAAGAGCCGACGAGAGGTTAGTGTGTGAAAACACAAACCCGGCTCTTGTTAGTCGATCTGGTAATACTTTAGAACTCGCCAAGATATCTGAAGAGAAATCACCTAGAACAATCTTCAGTGCAAAGCTCGGCACAGGTAGGAGTGCGGGGCGACCTAAAAAACTCGCCAGAATTTTCGTTACGTCACGATTTCGTAGTGGTTGAGGTGACGTGAGATTGACCGGCCCGGAGAGTTTGGCGTGCAAGAGGTATTCAATTGCCCTGACCTCATCGGTCATAGAAATGAATGACCAAAATTGTTTACCTGAACCAAGTGGGCCACCAAGTCCGAACTTGAAAATTGGCAGTATTTTTCCGAATGCTCCACCGTGACGTGAGATCACAAGTCCCGTTCGCAAACATGTGACACTCGTTCCGAATTCTTCGGCCCGCATCGCGTGCTGTTCCCATTGTTCGACAACATCAGCCAAGAAACCACTTCCGCGAGGTGAGGACTCTGTAAGGTCTTCATCTGCTCTGTCCCCGTAGATACCAATTGCTGAGGCATTCAATAGAACTGCAGGTTTGGTTTTGAGGTGAGCAATGGCGGAAACTAAAGTGTCTGTGGCAGCGAGTCGAGATTGCAAAATCTCTGCTTTGTAGGAGTCGCTCCAACGTTTATTGCCAACGCCAGCACCTGAAAGATTGATAATGGCATCAAACACTGGATACGAACTGAGATCAAGGTCGCTGCCCGGGTTCCACGAAATTTCATGCACATGCTCTGCAGTTCTTCGGACGAGAACGACAACTTCATGACCTTGTGATTTTAGGTGGGCAACGAGAGCTTTACCAATGAGACCCGAAGCACCACTTATCAGTATTCGCATTAGATGTCGAAGTTACCTGACTCGAGTCGAGATTTCAGAGCAACTAAGAATCGCGCAGCATCAGCACCATCAACGATTCTGTGATCGTATGTCAGCGATAAATACACCATGTGACGAACCGCAATCGAATCTCTACCTTCAAGGTCAGTTACTACGACAGGTCGCTTCACAATTGCGCCCAGACCAAGAATTGCAACCTGTGGCTGATTAATGATTGGTGTATCAAAGAGCGCGCCGCGGCTACCAGTATTCGTGAGCGTGAATGTGCCGCCGCTGAGTTCATCCGGGGATACTTGTCCTGAGCGCGTTCGCTCGGCTAGATCTGCAATGTGACGTGCAAGTCCAGCGATTGAGAGATCGCCGGCATTGCGAATAACTGGGACAAGCAGGCCCTTTTCAGTGTCAACTGCTATCGCTAGATGTTCAGTGTCATGATAGGTGACCGTTCCGGCCTCAACATCAATCGAAGAATTCAACACTGGATGTGATTTCAATGTGTCAACAATTGCTTTAGCAAAAAACGGCATATAAGAAAGCTTGACGCCTTCTCGTTCTTCAAATGTCTTTTTGTACTTATCGCGGGTAGTAACGATTGCCGTAACATCGACTTCAGCAACTGACGTCAACTGAGCACTGACTTGCAAGCTCTCAAGCATGCGATCGGCAATGACTTTACGCAAGCGGGTCAACTTCTCTGTGCGGCCACGTCGAACAGTGTCAACAACTGTTTGTGGCTGCACTTTCTGTGGGGCGGGTGAGGTAGAACCATCTCGTTTCGCTACTGCATCAAGCACGTCTTGCTTGCGGATTCGCCCACCAATTCCAGTTCCTGTGACACTTGACAGATCAATGTTGTTTTCGGAGGCAAGTTTGCGAACGAGTGGTGTGACATAGGCATCTGAGTTATCAACTTCGCTTGTTCTCGAAACTTCGACTCGAGCGGGAGGGGTTGAGCTAACTGGTTGCTGAACCGGTGCTGGTGCCGGAGCTGGAGTGCTAACAGGGGCAGGCTGAGATTTTTGTTCTCCTGAAACCTGCGACGTAATTACTGCGAGAGTTGCTCCAACTTGTGCGACAGCATCCTCACCAACAAGAATTTTCGCAATCACCCCTGATGCTGGCGATGGAATTTCAGTGTCAACTTTGTCTGTCGAAATTTCTACGAGTGCCTCATCTTGCTGAACACGCTCACCAACCTTCTTCAACCATCGCGTCACTGTTCCTTCAGTCACGCTTTCGCCAAGTGCAGGTAGAACTACATTCACATCACTGCCACTTGCTGTAGGGGTCGGCGAAGTTGCAACTGGGGTGGGGCTCGGCGCAATTACGGGTGTGCTCACTGCAGCAGGTGCAGCAGGTGGCGTGACCTCAACTGCGGGAGTGGCAGTTGAGTCTGAGGAAATAACCGCAATCACTGCGCCAACAGCAACCACTTCGTCTTCATTCACTTTGATTTCAACAAGAACACCTGAGACCGGAGAAGGAATTTCAGTATCGACTTTGTCAGTTGATACTTCGAGTAGCGCTTCGTCAGCCTTGACACTGTCGCCTACTTTTTTCAACCATCGGGTGACAGTTCCTTCAGTGACACTTTCACCCAACTGCGGCATTGTGACTTGCACGCTCATCGGTTGTTCTCCTCTTCTATTTGAGCCATAGCTCTAAATCCTGACCTATTTTCGCAGACGACACCAAACTTACGCATGGGCGTGTAACGGCTTGCCGGCTAATGCAAGGTGAGCCTCGCCGAGGGCTTCATTTTGGGTTGGATGAGCGTGAATGAGGGGTGCGACATCCTCTGGCGTCGCTTCCCAGGCATAAATCAATTGTGCCTCGCCTATTTGTTCACCGACACGCGATCCAATCATATGTACACCGATGATCGGACCCTGTTTCTGGCGAATCAACTTGATAAATCCTGCTGTGCCGAGGATTTGACTCTTACCGTTTCCACCAAGGTTGTATTC
>JAURLB010000133.1 GCA_030831445.1 Candidatus Nanopelagicales bacterium
ATCATGGTCTGATCAATGAGACGCTGATCGGACACTTCAAGGCCTTCGATTGCATCGGCGATTTCGGTGATCACTGCTTCAACGGCAGTTTGAACTCCTTTGCCGAGATATCGGGCACCGCCGTCGCGTTTTTCATTTGCTTCAAATGCTCCGGTTGATGCACCCGATGGCACAGCCGCAACCCCAGCAAAAACAAAGTCAGCAGTGACTTCAACTTCGATTGTTGGGTTTCCTCTGGAATCTAGGATTTCGCGTGCGTGAATACTCGTAATTTCGGCCATGATATCTCCTTATTGTCCTAGTCTAATTTCTCACTCAGCGAAACTTTGCCCTGCCTTGCACACTTTGCCCGTGGCTTTCGAATCTCTCACAACGTCGCTTGGCAATCTGTTGAGCCAAGCCTTACCTGAGGCCCCACCGCTGATTTATGGTGAGCCTGACACTCAGAGTAGTGATGTTGGACTTTATGGGCCTGGCAGCATGACGTGGCGCGTACATTCGCATCCCGTTGCCGCAATCGCTGGCGTGCGAGCGCTGATGATGCAAGCACTTCATCCAGTTGCAATGCGTGGAGTTGCTGCACACTCTGCTTACAAAACGGATCCCTGGGGACGACTTGCCCGCACTGCAGAATTTGTGTCCGTTGCCTCATTCGCTACGACCGATGAGGCGATACGTGCAGGATTGAAAGTGCAGGAAGTACATCAACGGCTCGGGGTTGATGCTCCAGATTTACTTCGCTGGGTTCACATCGCGTTTGTGAATTCCTTGCTTGAGGTGTATCTCTTGGTCGAAGAACTCAGTGATGCAGAAAAAGATGCGTATGTCTTTGAACAGCGCAAATTTGCATCGCTTGTTGGTTTGAATGAATCTGAAGTTCCACACACATATGAACAGATGAATCTTTATCCTGAAACAATGAAACCAATGTTGTATGCATCAAGTGAAGCGAGAGACGCAGTTCGATTCATCGTTGCACCACCTATGAGTACCGAAGTAAAGATGTTGACTCCCGCAGTACCACTATGGTTTGGCCTTGCAGCCAGCGCATTTGCAACGTTGCCTCGCTGGGCGCGAGTTGAATTTGGCGATGGAGCAGTCGGATTAGCACTGGCAGGGTTACCTTTGATAGATACTATTCAAACAAAAATTATTGTGAACTCTTGGGCGGCCGCACTTTCTAATCTGCCAGAAGAGTTGCGAAAGAATCCATGGATGAAAGCGTGTGAGGCGCGCTTAGGCCAAACTATCTCGTAGTTCGCGCACTCGATCTCGAAGTTCTCGATCTGCATCACGTGAAGAGGCCTGAAGTTCTGCTACATGGTAGAGAATCCATCCCACATGATCATCTGGATCTTTAGGTTTCACATTCTCATATTGTCTGCCTGCATTTTCCAGACGTTTCAATATTTTGCCCAATTGCGCTATTGCCGGCATCGAGTGGGGAACTCCGTCAAGCACATGAGCGCGAGATTTCTCCTCGGTTTTCACGCGCTGCCAGTTTGCTTCAACATCTTGGTCATCCACTGCAACGGCGTCTGAACCAAAGACATGTGGATGTCTTCTCACGAGCTTTTCTGCAACCTCGCGGGCAACATCATCAATCGTAAATCCATGTTGTAAATCCTCTTCAGCAATTCGTGAGTGAAAAAATACCTGAAGTAACACATCTCCAAGCTCTTCGCGAATATCTTGCTTTACGCCTGATTCAATTGCATCTACCAGTTCATAAGTTTCTTCTATTAAATATTGCACCAGAGTTTCATGAGTTTGCAGTGCATCCCATGGGCATCCACCAGGAGAACGCAAGGTGTTCATCACATTGCGCAGTTGTTCAAGACCTGAAGTCATCATCCGTTTTGAATGAAGTCGAAATATTCTTGCGTCAAAACAACATCACTGAGTGATTCCATCAAAACCATAATTTGGCTATCCCATGTTCCGAATCGTGGTGCCACTTTGATATCAAATGTTTGGGCGTAAGCAATTAGTTCAATAAAGAGCAAATCATTTTGCTCCTCTTGATTTTCATCTGGTGCCAGGTGAGAACCCAATTTAGAAGTATTCAGGCCAGCACGAATGGATTCAAAAAGACGATCCTCGGCAATCAGGCTTTCGGCGGCACCTTGCAGCAGAGCTTCGCGTGATCCAAACTCAATTTCTAGTTGCCGGATTCGAGCTGTAACTTCGGCATCAGTGGCGGACACTCCATATTTTTGTGCCATCTCGTTCAAGATATATTCAACAATAAATGCATTAATAACACCACGGTTTACTTCGGCAGGGTCGATACCCAAACCCATTTCACCAGCGGATGTATTCATCTGTTCGATGTAGCCGGAAAGTTCGTTCATACTTAATTCAGTGCCGTTAACAGATGCGGCCATACCTGCTTTATCAACAACTGCGCATCCTGCAATCATGAGCAGTGCACCTATTGCTATGAGAACTTTCTTCATTTCTTCACCTCTGGGCTAAGTATCTCAAGTGTAGCTCGAACCCACGCGAGCAACTCTGGAGTTTTGGCGTCCGGTAGCGGGACTAATACTTGTTCTTGTGAAATTTTCAAGATCGAACCCGGAAAGAGTCGCTTCATCCTCAACTGCATACTTTCTGGTAGCGCTACTGGTGCAAAACGAACATGCTTGCCGGTAGCAACAATTTCGTTTATTCCTCTAGATTTCATGAAGATACGTAACTTTGCAACGTCAAAGAGATAGGTGACTTCTATCGGCGCATCATTAAATCGATCTTCTATCTCAGCCTGAATCAATCCAATGTCTTGCACAGTTTCACTCGCAGCAAGTCGTTGATAGATATCCATTCGCAGACGTTCTGAATCAACATAATCGTGAGGAAGGTAGGCAGTAACTGGTAACTCAATTCGGATCTCTTTGTTCTCAGGTGTCTCACCTTTGAATTCACTGAGAGCTTCACCAACTAGTCTGACGTACAGATCAAATCCAACTTCAGCGATATGTCCACTTTGTTCACCACCAAGAAGATTGCCAGCACCGCGAATCTCGAGATCTTTCATTGCAATCTGCATACCACTTCCAAGTTCAGTGAAAGCCGCGATACTTGCTAATCGGTCGTGTGCTGTGTCTGAAAGAGATCCGTTGTCAGGAAAGAGGAAATATGCATAGGCACGTTCGCGGCCTCGTCCCACTCGTCCTCTGAGTTGGTGTAGTTGAGATAGACCAAACAGGTCTGCTCGCTCGACTATCAAGGTGTTGGCATTGGGGATATCAAGACCACTTTCAACGATGGTTGTGCAGACAAGCACGTCATATTCCTTGTTCCAAAAGTCAACAATGATTTTTTCAAGTTCATGCTCATTCATCTGGCCATGGGCAATAGCAACCCGTGCTTCTGGCACAAGATCTTGAATTCGTGATGCTGCTTCAGTTATTGATTGCACTCGATTATGAATATAAAAGACTTGGCCTTCTCGTAAGAGTTCACGGCGAATACTTGCCCTCACCTGATTGGGTTGATACGCCCCAACATAGGTAAGTATTGGGTGGCGGGATTCTGGCGGTGTTGCAATTGTGGACATCTCGCGGATACCAGTCAGTGACATTTCAAGAGTTCGTGGAATTGGAGTAGCCGAGAGTGTTAAAACATCAACATTCGTACGTAATGCTTTCAGATGTTCTTTGTGCTCTACTCCGAATCGCTGCTCTTCATCTACGATGACTAGCCCTAGGTTTCGAAATACAACATCTTTACTCAGTAAGCGATGAGTACCAATCACAATGTCGAGCGTTCCATCTTCAAGGTTTTTGAGGACGTTTTTGTTTTCTTTGTCGGTTTGAAATCTACTCAAACTTCCTAGTTTGATTGGAAAAGGTGAGTACCGCTCAGCAAATGTCTTTGTGTGCTGTTGAACTAATAGGGTTGTCGGCACCAATACTGCCACTTGTTTGCCATCTTGAATGGCTTTGAATGCGGCCCGAACAGCAATTTCGGTTTTGCCATAGCCAACATCCCCACACACCACCCTATCCATGGGGATTGGTTTTTCCATATCTTGCTTAACTTCTTCAATGACCTGCAATTGATCGGGCGTTTCAACGTGTGCAAACGCATCTTCAAGTTCTCGTTGCCATAACGTGTCGGGCGAAAATGCAAAACCTTTCGTTGCATTTCGAGCAGCATAGAGTTGGATCAGTTTGCTGGCAATTTGCCGTACGGCTTTTCGGGCTTTGGCTTTGGCCGTTTTCCAATCATTACCACCAAGCCGGTTAAGTTGGGGAATTTCACCTCCGACATAACGGGATACTGAATCCAACTGATCGGTTGACACATACAACACATCAGCGGAAGCACCTCGCTTAGCAGGCGCATACTCAATGACTAAGAACTCTTTTGTGGCATTACCAAATGTTCGTTGCTCCATGCGTAGATATTTTCCAACACCGTGGTGTTCATGCACGATGTAATCCCCTGCTTTGAGGGTGAGTGGATCAATTGTTTTTCTACGTTTGCTAGGCATTGCATTCGATCGAGAAACTCGTTTTCCAAAGAAGTCTGCCTCGGTGAGCACTAGTAGTCCAAGTTCTGATGATTCATAACCAGTTTCCAGGTTTGCCTGTCCAACATTGACAGCTTTCGTTTTCAGTTGCTCGGTATCCTTATCTTCAAGCGAAGGAATGTCTGCGTCTTGTAATTGTTCACGGATTCGGCCTATTGACACCTGACCTAGAGCGGTGATGAGCACAGTGAATCCAACCTTGAGCTTCTGCTCAATCTCACCGATTACTTTTTCATTATTCAATATTGCAATCGGTCGGATGCTTGCAAAGAGATTCTCAGTACCCTCAGCATCAGCATTGAATGGAGAATGTTCAACCCAAGGAAACTGCTTCCTTTTAGCCTGACTTTGAAGTTCTGCAATTGATAGATACGACGACTCTTCAATTTCAAGTGGAATTCGA
>JAURLB010000134.1 GCA_030831445.1 Candidatus Nanopelagicales bacterium
ACTCGTACTTTCCGCCTGCAGTAATGCCGATAGTCAACCTTTCAACTTACCCTCACATGCGATAACACTTGATGGAAATAGTGCTACTCCTTCAGCGGCCCCATCTGACTCAATGCGCATCCCCCCTTCGCCGACGCCCTCTAGTTCATCCTCATCGTTTAAGGACCCAGAGGCTGAAGTTGACATTGATGATCAGGCTGGCGATGGCACACGTTTGATGATTGATGAAGTGGAGTTTTCATTGGATCACGTGTGGCTTGTCGTCCGATCCAAATCCGGAGAGTTGTTTCACAGCGAACTTCTAAAGTATGGTACGAAAAAAGCGAGTATTCAACTTGATAAACCATTAATCACTGGTGAATACATTGTGAGTTTGCATGTTGACAATGGCGATGGAGTCTTCAATTTTGAAAATGACAAGATGATTATTGGACATGAGAACGAAATTGCCCGGGAAGACTTCGAGTATTCGAGAACTCAATAATGCGCAAATTCAGACCTATTTCTCGAAAAATCACTTTTGCGATTTTAATTCCTCTTTCTATTCTGCTCTCCATAACTTTACTCTTCTCTCGTTGGAGTGTTAGTGATCAAGTTCGAACTCGCATCGATCAAGACATTACGCGGCGGATGAATGAACTTGAGTTACTAGCAACGACCGGGATAAATCCATCGACGGGAGACCCATTTCAAAATAGTGATAGTTTGCTTGAAACTTTTCTTAGTCGAAGAATTGCGCGAGAAAATGAAACTATGTTTGGAACCATCGATTCAATTGTCACTTTTCGAAGTTTGGGTAATCAAACGTTAAGGCCAGATAAAGACAAAGCGTTTCTAGAAATAGTGAATAGTGAGATTATTCCAAAATTAGATACGTATTACTCGAATGACGGGGAACTACGCTACGGAGTTGTTCCAATCATAGGCTTGGATCAAAGGGTTGGCAGACTTGTCATAGTTACAAATGTAGATGCAGACCTTGCAGCTACCAACGAACTATTTAGAAATCTTGCTATTGGACTAATCGCTTTTTTTGGTTTAACTGGAATCGTGCTGAGTTACATCGTCAAAAGAAATCTCTCGCCCATCTCGGAATTAACGACAGCGGCTCAAAATGTCAGTAAAGATAACTTTATTCGGCAAATTGATTTTGAAACGACATCAGTAGATGACGAAATTACACAGCTGGGTTTGGAGTTCAACAACATGCTTAGTCGCTTAGAGATAAGTTTTGCTGATCAGCAACGATTTATTGATGATGCTGGGCACGAGTTACGAACTCCTTTGACAATACTAAAGGGACACCTTGAATTGTTGCAGCAAGAGATTCCTAACTCGCCGAGCATGCAAATCATTGAAGATGAAATCAATCGAATGGCAAGATTAGTGCAAGATTTGCAATCACTGACAAAAGCAACGCAACCAAACTTCATCCGTATAGATGAATTTGCGTCTGATGTTTTTATCAAAGAAGTGCAAGAAAAGGCTCAATCCATTCATACAAACTCCATCGAGCTAGAGAGCTTCGAATCGAAGCAGGTTTTTGGCGATAAACAACGCCTCACCCAAGCGATGTTGCAACTTATTGAGAATGCCGTGAAGTACTCGCCCGCAAATTCTGTCATCACAATTGGGCTGAGTTTTCGTGGCAGAGACTTGATGATTTACGTAAAAGATGAAGGTGTAGGAATATCGAGTGAGGCCAAAGAGCAAGTTTTTTCGAGGTTCTACCAAGTTGATAACACACATTCGACAAGAGATGTTGGTGGTGTTGGCTTAGGACTAGCAATTGTCAAAGCAATCGTCGATGGTCATAAAGGTTCCGTTTCGATTGTGGACAACTACCCTCGAGGTTCGGTTTTTGAAATCACAATTCCACAGGAGGCGAGGCTGGCATGAGCAGAATCTTGATTGTTGAAGATGAAGAGCGCATTGCATCATTTGTAAAGAGTGGTCTTGAAAGCCACGGTTACCAGGTAGACGTGGTCAACGATGGGATTGAAGCAATGCACTGGGCTAAGTATTCAAATCCCGACTTGATTATTTTGGACATAGGGCTGCCTGGTAAAAGTGGAATAGAGATACTGAACGAACTTCGAGGCACAGGCAACATGGTGCCCGTCATAATTCTTACTGCACGAGATTCAGTGTCGGATCGAGTCTCAGGTCTTGAACTAGGCGCTAACGACTATATGGCAAAGCCTTTCGCGTTCGAAGAGTTATTGGTGCGCATTCGCCTGAGATTGAAGGATGCAACCTCTCAGGCAAGTTCTTCATTGAGCGAATTGAGTGTTGGGGAGATAACACTGAATTTCTACGACCGCACAGTTGTGTTCAAAGGGAAAAAGATTGAACTGTCTGGCCGTGAATTCGCTCTGTTAGAACTTTTTATGCGAAACCCGAACCGAGTCTTATCTCGAGAGCAATTGTTGAGCAATGTGTGGGAGATGGACTTTGACCCCAACTCCAACGTGGTCGACGTTTATGTTCGATATTTGCGCCAAAAACTTGACGAAAATGTGATTCAGACTGTGCGGGGTATGGGCTACAAGTTCAAGTCCTAGGAATAAATCTGGGTTCAGGGCGTTACATCACCCGAAAGGGGATAGTGTGCTACTTGTGTCAGAGCAGGATCTCAGCCTTAAACCTTCCGATATTGCCGAACGGTTTGAGAACGAAGCATTGCCGCTGCTCAGTACTATCTATGCGGGCGCTTACCGTTTAACCCAAGACCCAACATCGGCCGAGGACTTAACTCAAGAAACGTTCCTTAAAGCCTATGCCGCATTTCACCAGTTTGAACCTGGCACCAATATCAAAGCCTGGCTGTTTCGAATCATGCAAAATACTTTCATTTCGCAATACAGAAAAGACAGCAAAGCTCCGTATCAAACATCAGTTGACGAATTGGAAGAGTGGGAACTCTCGGCATTAGAAGCAACTTCACAAACAGTATTGCCTTCCGCTGAAATGCAAGCTCTGCGTTCAATGCCGGACACAGTGATTGTTGAGGCGTTGAAGCAACTACCAGAAGAATTTCGAACCCCGGTCTATCTCGCTGATGCTGAAGGATTTTCATATGCTGAAATAGCTGAAATTCTTGACATTCCGATGGGGACTGTTATGTCACGAATTCATCGAGCTCGAGTGAGACTTCGCGGATTGCTCACGGAGTATGCACGTGAACAGGGAGTGTTGAAAGATGAATAATCAAACGCTCTGTCACTGGGTATTGGAATACGCCGATGCTTATTTGGATAGGGAATTAGATCAAGCATCCCTCGAAGCGATAACACTTCACCTAGATGCATGTGCACGGTGTAAGTCACATATTGAGTGTGAAGCACTAGTCAAAGAGAGTGTTGCTAGGAGTCAGAGCGAAAATATTCCAAGCCATCTCGAACAAAGAATCACGCAAGCTATTTCACAAATGCGGGTTGAATGGAATGGTGGAGTGATTTATCAGCGAACTATCAAAATAGAGTGGCGTAACGACGACTGATTAGGAATTCGGTCGTTTTCCGTGATTTGCGCCCTTCTTCTTGCGATCCTTCTTCTTGCGGCCGCGCTTGCTCATATTGCTCCTTGAGTAGGGGGTAAGGTTACTGAGCCAACTTTGCTGAACGAATGGTGGTGCTACTGGTTGGTGCGAAGAGCCGCCCGTGCCCGTTGATTTCGACGCTTCAAAGCGCGACGCTCATCCTCGGATAGGCCACCCCAGACCCCTGAGTCTTGACCAGATTCAAGTGCCCAAGCAAGGCACTCCTCAATTACGGGACAAATCCGACAAACGGACTTTGCTTCTTCAATTTGGAGTAGGGCAGGACCCGTGTTGCCGATAGGAAAGAAGAGTTCTGGATCTTCATCCCGACACGCCGCTTGATGGCGCCAGTCCATGCTTGCCTCCTCGGCACTTTGGGGGGATTTGCCCCAAATCTAGTCCCTTTTCGGGACTTTGCCTCCTGAGGCACGCTGAATCGTGCTGGGGAAGCGGGATTTTTGTACCGTCAGGGGCAACTCTCACAGGAAAAATTGCGCTTGGCAACAGTTACACGGTTAATTTCTCCGATTTTCCAGAAATTTGCGTACTCCTTATAGAGGAACGGCTACCCGCAAAGCATCTTTGTGATGTAGCACACGAACATGCGTTACATCGCCAATCGAGTCACCGTCCACATGCGCAGGAAATGGTTGGGTCATAGTTATTTCGATTTCATTGCAATCGTGCAACCACGATAAGCGAGTTCGACGTTCAGTTGGGATTCGTGCCGCAGCTTCGGCAAGATAAGCGGCAATACTTGCAGGGGTCAACTCAGTCAGTGCAACAACATCGAGTCCTTCATCAAAGGAAGCTTCAGTTGCAAAATCCAAAGACATAGGACCGACATATGACCACGGTGAAGCATTCTGAACAATCACCATGGCAGCCTCGCGTATTTCGTCTCCACGATCATTTCGAATCGTGATGTCTTGGGGATACTGCAATGTATCATCAAAATAATGTTTGAGTCCTGTTATCAGGTAACCACCAGGTGATGCCTTACGTCCTTCGGCGCGTAATGCTTCCATCGAGGAAAGAATTCCTGCATCTAAACCAATACCAGCGTTGAATGAAAACCAACGTTTATTGAAAGTCCCGAGTGATATGAGACGTGTGTGCTGTTGTTCCAAAGCTTCTAGAATTTCTCCAGTAGCACTTATCGCATCTGAAGAGAATCCAAGGCTTCGAGTAAACACATTTGCAAGCCCACCTGGAACAACCGCAAGAATAGGTTGTTCACATTCTTGAACGCTTTCATCAAGTAGACCGTTAATCGCTTCATTGACCGTACCGTCACCGCCAAGAATGATGATGTATTTCTTTTCCAATTTTCTAGCATTTCGCGCAATCTCTACAGCGTGATTACGTTCTGTTGTAATATGAACATCGGTTTCATACATTGCTTGAATGCTTCGAACAATCAATTCTCGGCTCCAGCCACTGGATGTGGTAGCAAATGGATTGACAATGAGTGTACAAGTCACATTTGTAGTCTAAATCTTTTAGGCTAGGAATGTGAATTTGGATAAACCTCTACTACTGAAAGTCATTGTTGTAATTGCCGGACTTGAAGGGCTTTTGCTTCTAGGGTATGGGATTGCAATAGCAATTTCATCCTTGAGTGATTCCAGTCGAGGTATTTCTGGTGCGACATCTTCACCTTTTGCACTGCTGCTGGTTTACGCATTGATCGCGGGGGTGCTTGCCCTCATCGCACGAGGTTTATGGTCTGGCAATTCCTCTGCTCGCAGTGCTTTTGTCCTAAGCCAAGGTTTTAGTATCGTGATTGCTCAGACGTTATTTCAGGGATCTGAAGAGTGGGAGCGAGTTCTTGCATTGGGACTTATCGCTGCAGCCGTGACGAGTGGTGTCTCGTTACTTTCAAAACCTGTACGCGACTACTTCGTTTAACTTCCTATCGGGTGCCACACTGTTTTGGTTTCAGTCCAAAATTTCATTCTGCTAGGTTCGTTTGCGTAGTTCGTGTTTCCTATATGGTGTGAGAGAACTCTTTTCACGTTCACGCTAGCCAGTTGAGACAATTTTTTCGTAATTTCAGGTTCACGAATTCCAGTCAAATCTATGCCGTCTACATCGAGGTGTTCTGCAATCCAACTGGCAAGTTCGTGGTAGTCGCCAGTTACGATATTCACGACACCCGCAGGCACATCGCTTGTCGCAGCAATTTCAGCAAACGTAATTGCCGATACCGGATTCAATTGGGATGCAATGACAACCGCCGTGTTACCCGTTGTGATTGCAGGTGCAACTTGCGAAATGAGTGACAAGAAACTACTTGAACTTTCACTCACAATTCCAATGACGCCAGTTGGCTCAATCACACTGAAGTTGAAGAAGGGGGCTGCCACTTGGTTGTGGCCCCCGTACACGCTGGAAATTTTGTCAGCCCAGCCGGCGTACCACACCAAGCGATCAATGGCTGTGTCAATCTCTCTCTTGGCATTGGCTGGAGAAAGTCCTTCAATTTCACTGAGTTCTGTTTCAAGTTGGTGACGTCTCGTTTCGCATAACTCTGCCAAACGATAGAGAATTTGTCCCCGGTTGTAAGCCGTGAGTTGTTGCCAAGATTCTTGTGCATCGCGCGCTGCCTTTACCGCGTCGCGAACATCCTTACGCGAGCCGAGAGCTGCATTCGCATAGAACTCGCCGGTTGAGGTTTTCACTTCGTAGCTTCGCCCACTTTCGCTGCGAACAAAAGCACCATTGATGTAGAGTTTTAAAGTCTTCTTGACGTCGATTCGTTCGTTCACGATGCTACCTCCTTCAAATACGCGCCTAATCCAGTTCGGCCGCCTTCTCTACCGAAACCCGATTCGCGATAGCCACCAAAAGGGCTTGCAGGATCAAATTTGTTGAATGTATTTGCCCACACAACACCAGCCTTCAGATGTGTGGCCATGAAATGAATCTTCGATGTCTTCTCGCTCCAAATTCCAGCAGATAATCCGTATGGCGTGTTATTCGCCTTCTCAACGGCTTCTTTAGGGGTTCGGAAGGTTTGAATCGTAAGCACTGGGCCGAAGATTTCTTCGCGGACAATTCTGTGAGCATCGGTAACATTGGTGAAATAGGACGGGGCGAACCAGAATCCCTTTATTGGCAGTTCGGATGTGCATTTCCATATTTCAGCACCTTCCGAAACACCAGCGTTCACTAATTCTTGAATCCGCGTCAGTTGTGCTCGCGAATTGATCGCACCAATATCTGTGTTCTTGTCTAATGGATTACCAATTCGAAGTGTGGACATCCGTGTCTGCAACCGGATAAGCACTTCATCCACGATATTTTCTTGTACGAGTAAGCGAGAGCCTGCGCAACATACGTGACCTTGATTGAAGTAAATCCCATTGACGATTCCCTCGATTGCCTGATCGATTGGCGCATCGTCAAAAATGATATTGGCACCTTTTCCGCCAAGTTCAAGGGTTAAACGCTTTGCTGTACCTGCTAGTGATTGCATAATTGATTTGCCAACATTGGTTGACCCGGTAAATGCAATTTTTGCCACATCAGGATGTTCTACTAATGCAGATCCAGTCGAACCTGCGCCAGTGATGATATTCACGACTCCAGGCGGAAGTCCCGCCTGTTCTAGAACATCAGCGAAGAGTAAAGCGCTCAGTGGTGTCGTTTCGGCGGGCTTGAGTACTACTGTGTTGCCACAGGCCAGTGCAGGTGCAATTTTCCAAGCGAGCATCATCATTGGAAAGTTCCACGGAATGATTTGTCCAACAACGCCTAGTGGTTGCGGATGCGATCCGTACCCTGCATATTCCAACTTGTCAGCCCAGCCCGCATGATAGAAAAAGTGAGCAACACTGATTGGGATGTCAAAATCTCGAGTTTCACGGATTGGCTTACCGTTATTCATTGTCTCAAGCACAGCAAATTCCCGCGCTCGCTCTTGCAGTATGCGTGCGATTCGATATAAGTATTTGGCGCGTTCACTTCCAGGCAAGGAGGCCCACGCTGGGAAAGCACGGCTTGCTGCTTTCACTGCTCTATCTACATCGTTCTCGTTTGCATCTGCTATTTGCGAAAGCACATCTTCGGTTGCAGGATTGATGGTATCGAAGTATTTTTTGGAAGCAGGCTCACAAAACTCACCGTCTATGTAGAGTCCGTATCGAGATTGAATTGTGACAATGTTGGTAGATTCTGTTGCGGCGGCGTAGTCGTGAAGATCCATAGTTTTCCTTAGTCAATCGTGACGTATCGAGAAGATGAGTAGTTGCCATTCAAGAGTTTGTGTCGTTGCATTAACAAGTCATTTAACAAGGTTGATGCGCCAATTCGAAATCTATTCGGATCGAGCCAAGCAGTTCCCAGAGTCTCATTCACAAGGACTAGTAGCTTGAGCGCGTCTTTTGAACTTCTAATACCGCCAGCAGGCTTCATGCCAATCACTTCACCGGTGAATCGATACCAATCTCGAACAGCGTAGAGCATTTCAAGCACCACAGGTAATGTGGCGGCAGGGTTGACTTTCCCAGTCGATGTCTTGATGAAGTCTGCACCTGCAAGCATCGCAATCCAGCTTGCCTTCTTTATGTTGTCGTATGTTTGAAGTTCACCAGTTTCCAAGATAACTTTGAGATGCGCTGGGCCACAAGCGCCCTTAACTTCAACGATTTCTTCCAGAATCGAATAATAATGACCAGCTAGAAATGCACCGCGGTCAATTACCATATCGATTTCGTCTGCACCGTGTTCAACTGCAAGTTTGGTATCCGAGAGCTTTATTGCCAATGAAGATCGTCCACTTGGAAATGCAGTAGCAACAGATGCCACCTGTACTGGGCTATCTCGAAGGTGGGTTTTTGCAAGGCTCACCAAATCTGGGTAGACGCATACTGCCGCAACACTTGGCACTGCAAGATCGAAGGGATCGGGATGCATCGCCTTCGCACACAAGGTGTGAATTTTTTCAGGCGTATCCATACCTTCCAACGTAGTGAGGTCAATCATTCGGATTGCTAAATCAATGAACGCCTGTTTGGAGGTTGTTTTGATGGAACGAGAGGCGAGTGTCGCTGCACGCGCCTCAAGACCAACTTTATCGATGTTGGGTAAAGAGTCTAAGAATTTACGTAAACTCTCGTCACTCCGGGTGACCTCGGCAACGTCAAACCCTGTAATCACCTGCCCACTTTATGCCGTGTCGGCTAGAGTAGAGGGATATGGATACCAACAGGCGCGATATGCATGCTTTCGATAAAGTGGAGGCTAAATTAGTTTTTGACTATTTACGCGAGCGACTCGAGCTAGATGAGGCTCCCTTGGACTTTCCAGGTGATAGGAAAGAGCTAGAAGACCTCATCTCAGGCTTCATCAACGAATCGGGAAATGATCCTGAACGTGTCTTGAAACTCTACGCTGAAAAACTCTCGACAACAGTTCTTAGTACCGATAGCCCGAGATTTTTGTCATTTATCCCTGGTGCTCCAACAAAGTCATCACTCCTCTTTGATTCCATTGTCTCGGCCGCTTCATTGCAAGGAATGTCGTGGCTTGAGGCCGCCGGAGCACTAGTATGTGAAAATCAAGCATTACGTTGGATTGCAGATGTTGCCGGTCTTCCAGCAAGTGCTGGTGGCACATTTGTCAGTGGTGGATCTGCCGCAAATCTCAGCGCGCTTGCGGTCGCACGAGATATCGGCAAACAAAAGAGAAATGCAGATAAGGTGCGAGTTGGAATAAGTGAACAATCTCATTCATCAATTGGAAACTCGCTTCGAATTCTTGATGTCGAGCCGTTACTACTTGAAACGGATGATGAGCGACTCACTGCGGCAAGTATTCGCAGAACTCTTGAGCAAGACAAGAGCGCAGTCCCACTTGTAGCAATTGCCGCAACTGCCGGAACAACGAACGCGGGAATTGTGGATGACTTACAAGGCGTAAGTGAGATTTGTCGAGAACTCGATCTTTGGATGCACGTAGATGGGGCATACGGTTTAGCAGGTGTCCTTTCGCCTTTGACTAAAGAAGAGTTCAAAGGAGTTGAACATGCAGATTCGCTCATCACT
>JAURLB010000135.1 GCA_030831445.1 Candidatus Nanopelagicales bacterium
AGTTGAGAGAATGGTTGCCCTTGCTTGTATTGGCCAAATTGAACCGCCAAACACCTGTGGCCAGAAGTAACTCAACTGACGCAAGGCCACTGCGTGGAATGTTCCGGTGGTAAGCGCATTAATGGACATTGTTTGAAGTCGATGCTTCAATTCAAGTGCGGCCTTCGTGGTAAAAGTGAGCGCTAAACCCTGTTCTGGCGATTTTTTGCCGGCTTGAACTATGTTGGCGATTCGATGTGTAATTGCGGTCGTCTTGCCAGACCCCGCTGTGGCAACTACCACAAGTGCACCGTTTGTATGGTGCGCTACGCGCCTTTGCTCTTCATCAAGGGTTATCACGTGCCAATCTTTGCACCTGCAGGCAACTACCCTTACCTCTAGAGTGTGCCGTGGAGGGTTCCTATGAGTTTTACGCTGTATTCAACTGTGTGGTGTGGTTATTGTTCGAGACTGAAGGCTCAATTGGATCGTGCTGGAATCACATATCTGGAAGTCGACATTGAAACTAATGAAGATGCTGCAACACTTGTTATGTTGGCAAACGGTGGCAATCAAACTGTGCCGACGTTGATTTTTGACGACGGAGAAGCATTAACGAATCCAAGTCTCATTCAGGTTCAGGCGAAATTAGCAACATTGTGAAGCCACTTGCACCACTTCCACTTGGACGGTTTCAGGCAAATCGAAATGCAGCACTCAGGCTCAATGCAACCGAACTTGAAATTGTTCGTGCATCAGGAAAGTTCCTTCAGTGCGCCCCGGGTTCTCTGCATGCAGTAAATGACTCTTTGACGTTCACGTCAGACGTGTACCCTGAAATAGATGTGGCATATCTGGGAGAAAGTGATGGCGAACATTTCTTTGCGTATCTAGAATTCTTTGATCCAGACTCGACGCAGTTTCAAAATATTCGCTCACTTGCCCCCATGCTGAGTGACTTAGAAGTTGGTCTTGCTGCATCGGCTCTTGCTCTCGTCAACTGGCACACCACGCATAAACATTGTCCTCGATGCGGTGCTTTCACTGAAATTACCCAAGGCGGGTGGAGTCGCTGGTGCGAAGCAGACTCAACCGAGCACTATCCCCGAACTGATCCAGTCATTATCGTTGGAGTTATCGACGCCGACGATCGAATCCTTTTAGCACGACAAGCTGTGTGGAAAGAGACTGACTACTCAATTGTTGCAGGATTCGTTGAAGCTGGTGAAACCTTGGAATCAGCGGTTGCAAGAGAAGTGAAGGAAGAAACGTCCATTGAGATTCAAGACATTTCGTATCTTGGAAATCAGCCTTGGCCATTTCCCGCAAGTTTAATGTTGGGTTTTAGTGCCCGGGCCACTTCGAAAGACATTGTGGTTGATGGAACAGAAATTGCCGAAGCCCACTGGTTTACAAAAGTAGAACTAGCAGACGCATGCGAGAACGGTCGAGTTCGAATTCCAGCAAAGTCTTCAATCGCGCGAAAGATTATTGAAGCATGGTACGAATCAGAAATGCCTGATTCATGGACAAGAACGTGAAAATTCTCACTGCAAATATCGCGCACGGTTTGCGATTTGGTGAATTTGCAATTGTCGATGAAAAATCACTCATTTCAGTAGCTCAGGAACTCGAAGCTGATGTGGTATGTCTGCAGGAAGTTGACTACAAGAAAGTACGCAGCTCAGGTCTTGATCAAATGGAAGTAATGCGAGTTCATGGAAATTTTTCGTATGCACGCTTTTTCCCAGCCCTCATAGGAGAGCCCGGCGATCGCTCGTCTTTTCGGATGCCAACTTTTGGTGAAATCGAGAATCCTCCTCCTGATTCTTATGGGCTTGGAATTCTCTCGCGCTATCCAATAACTGATGTGAAAACTTTGCAATTATCGGGCTCACGCCTGTCTCTACCTATGCCTTTCGTCATCGATGGGAGAACCCGATGGCGCGCGATACCCGATGAGCCACGAATTGCAGTGCGAGTAACAATAGATTCGCCAATCGGCAGCATTGATGTTGTGACCACACACCTCTCCTTTATTCCAACGCGTGCGATGTCTCAATTATTGCTCTTGAAACAACTCTTGCAAGCACGACCAGCAATCCTTGCAGGTGATTTAAACCTTTCACCGAGCATCACAAAACGTATAACGAAATTTGAACATGCTGTGCTTGCCGCAACGTACCCAAAACCCCAACCTCGCGCTCAATTGGATCACATTTTGATATCTGAATATTTCTTATGCAATCAATCTGGCGTAACAGAATTGTCAATCAGCGACCACTTCGCAGCGTTTGCCGTTGTAGCTAAAAAGTGAGTTGTTCCTCCGACACGTATGTCTCGGGCTGGAAGGTTTCGTCACGGCGAACGTAGACAAAAGCGGCGTCCACAAGGTCGATTGAAATATTGTGTCTTTTGGCGAAGGCAATGCGATAGAGAGACAGTTGGAGTGGATCAGCATCCATTTGAGCATGGGTTTTCCAGTCCACTAGTAGCCATCGGTCTCCTTCTTTAAAGACGGCATCGATGCGCCCTTTCACAATACGGTCGTTCATCACGACTGTGAATGGCTCTTCCACAGAAAAAGGATTGCGATTTGCCCATTGGGATGCTCGGAATTTATCAATTAACTCTCGAAGAGCAACCTGTTCAAGAATGTCACTTGGTAGCTGATCGAGATCTTCTGCGCCAGGAAGTGCCATCAAAACGCCGCTTTCCGCTTTCTGACGATAGTAATTCTCCACCCACTCGTGAAAGAGTGTGCCAACATCCGCGCCGAAGTGCGGGGCTTTGGGCATTGGACGAATGAGCTCTTGAATAAATTCCTTCTCATCTTTTACCAGCCGTTGAACGTCCGTTGCAGAGAGACTCTCAGGTAAGAGCACGACTCGTTCGACCTCAAATTCGTCTCTTCTGGTTTTGATCAATGAAGCAACTGCTGTGTCCCAGTTTGACACTAGACCCACCGACTCCTTGCCAAATTGCATGTTGCTCGACATTGCATCTCGCACCTTTGTAGCAACTGCACGAATCGATTGCATTTCCTCATTCAACTGAACAAAAGGCCACCGTGCTCGAGGTGCTTCAGTATCTATTTCTGAGGGCGGAACAAAGGTAATATCGTTTACCACAATTTCTTGTTCAGACTTTGCGTACTCAACAAGTTCTTGAAAAAATATAGAAGGCTCTTTCGTGGCAACTCCATCAACATAGGCATGTGAAATCATGAGCACGTCTTCTGTACGAGTTAGGGCGACATATAGAAGGCGGCGTTCTTCTAGTAAATCTTCGGCCTTGCAGAGTTGGGCGAACGAATTGTGATCATTCGTATCAATTCTGCGATTACGCGGCGGGAATTGAGCGAAATCACTCGCCATTGAAATCTTTTTGAGTGCATGAGGTATCGCCGAAGCAGTTCCCGTCCAGCGAGGAGATGTTTGCGACGTTGGAAAAATGTTATGTGACATGTATGGCAGCGCAACGGCTCGAAACTGCAATCCCTTTGAACCATGTATTGTCATCACGTTCACTGCTCCGCGGCGTTCGGGAATTTCTATGTTGACCATATTCTCGTAACGTTCTGCATCGGAGAGCCAGGTTAGGAAATCGAAAATACTCGAAGATCCTTGCAAACTCGAGAAGTCTGAAAGCATCCCCAGAAACGCCTGAAGATTTGCCCCAAGTCCTCTCTCCAACCGTTCAGTATGCGCATAAAGTTCAATCCCTAATCCCGTTACCGTTAATATTCGCTGCGCCAAGGCGGGAAGGCTTTCGCCAGTGTATTTGCGTAAATATTCAATGTCTTCGTGCAATAGGCGGATTCTCACTAAAGCATCGTGGCTAATTTCCGTTGAGTCATGTTCTGCCAAAAACTCAACCACATCTCCATATGCGGCAATGTCAGCCTGATCATGTCCTTCGATTGCACGATTGATTTCATACTCAAAATCGCGGTTGGAGTCGCGCTTCACGTACGTCGAAAGTGACTGTGAAATGCGACCGATTCCAGCAATATCGCGAAGTGACAGCGCGAAGCGTGGACCGGCAAGAATTCGAAGCCAATCAATATTTGCGGCAGGGTAGGCAATCACCCGCAGGTATGAGATGACTTCCGCAATTTCTGGTAAGTGGATAAGTGCGCGTTTAGATCGAATCTGAGTTGGTATGTCCAAATCATTCAACAAGCGTGCAATACTCTGAAGTTCGCTGTGGTTTCGAGCAAGTACAGCCATATCTTCAAAAGCGACACCACTTTCAGACAGAGCTCTGAATTCTTTAGCTATTGATTCGGCTTCTTCAACAGTAGTTTGAAAAGATGAAATTGAAACTCTGCCGTTACCAAACTTCGGTTTTTCACTCGGTACAAGCCAGCGCAGTTTGGCTTCTGGATAGGCATCACGAACGGGTTGACCAATTTGATTTGCGAGGTGCAAAACATTCTTACCATTTCGCTGCGTGACAGTAAGGTCTACAGGTTCATGCCCATCTGGTGCGTAGTACGTGCCAAAATTGAGAATGTTGTCGATGTTTCCGCCCTGAAAACCAAAAATCGCCTGTAGCGGATCGCCAACGGCCGTAATGGCGACGTCTCCGCCGGTAAATAACAGTCGTAACAATTCTCGCTGAGCAACAGATGTATCCTGGTACTCATCGAGCAGGATGTATTTGAACATTGATTGATACTGATCAATAACTTCACGTGATTTATGCAGGATCTGTAGTGCAAGTCGGGCCATATCGGCGTAATCAAAAACACTTCGTACACGTTTGGCTTGTCGGAACTCATCTACCAAATCCGCAAGAATCAATCGCTTTGCTGATTTTCGCAACAGCTCTTTTGTTTTACCAATCAAATCAAACACGTTGAGATCAGCGGCAAGGGTTTCATCAAAATTTCGCAATTCCTCAGTTGAAATCACATTGTTTGACAAATTGTCATCCAAATCCAACAGGTCTCTCAGGATAGAAGGGAATTTCGATTCAAGTTCGCCGAGCGGCAATCGTGATTCTCGTATGACGATTGCTGCGAGCTGATTTCTCCGTACATCAGTTAGCGCTACTGAGTCAGGCTCAAATCCGATTCTAAGTGCATTCTCACGAAATATTCGTTCTGCAAATGAATGATACGTATGAAACGCTGGCTGCGAATCGAGCAGTTCTTCCGTCTTTGTCACATTTTGCTCCAGTGACGCGATGCGTTTTTGGACTTTACTTTGCAATTCAGCGGTTGCAAATCTCGTAAACGTAAGTCCCAAAATTTGCTCGGGGAGCACACCTCTCGAACTAATCAAGTGTTTCACACGTTCTGCCATAACAGTAGTTTTGCCAGATCCCGCTCCTGCAGAAACTAAAACGAATTGACTTTCACTGTTTATGGCTTGAAGTTGTTCGTCAGTGAACGTAAGTGACTTTGCCTCGTTAGGTTGTTGATGTGATTTCATGACAACACCTGCTTACCTTCATTTTGCAACGGGCAAACTTTTTTGAATCGGCAAAACCTGCATGAAGCACAAATTGTTGCTTCGTACCCTTCACTGCGTGCTACTGCAGCAAAGTGCAACATTTTAGATTCAATCCAATCTTTTCGATCTTCAATACTTGATTGCTCTAGTTCAATTGGTTGACCAGCTTTTGATTGACGCAACGAAACAATGGCAGCACCTGCCGCGCTATGTTCAGAATCGCCTGTGACAAACCCGAGTGACGCTGCAACTTGATAGATTGCCAATTGCAAGTTGTCTTGAACAACTTCAGGTTTTGGCGCATATCCAAAAGTTTTAAGATCGATAATGTACACACCATTGTTGTCAGATATTTCCACAACATCAGCTTGACCTTTGAGGCGTAGTTGCTCAGTTTCGCCGTTTTCGTTTGTAATTTTCCAAATGCCATCAAAATCAACTTCAGTCCCATACAGCGTGCGCGAACGGCGATGCCGCCAGTGAAGGAAGGCGTTCATGCATTCAACAGCACTAATTCTCTCCCCTTCGCGTTGCCACTTCGTATCAAAGTCAAGCCTTGGCCAGAGTTCATCGATGATCACTTCAATTTGCGCTATGTCTGCCGGGATCACTCCTCTTTCCACAGCATCCGCAAGGGCATGGATGATGGAACCAAAACTCAAACTTGCATTCTTAGTTTCTTCGGCTTCTGCCTTCCGCTGCAAAAACCACATAAGTGAGCAATTATCAAAAGTTTCAAGCGATGATCCTCGCAGATATAACGGTTGTGCAGGCTCGTCAACAGGACTCGATGATTGAGTTTCAGGTGCGATTCCCCACCAAGAATCTGGATGAGCTTCGGGAAAGAGCAACTGTTCTGATTCGTCGTGTAACGTTGCGAGAAATGCTAAGCGTTCCACCGCAGAGTTACGAAGTGCTTCGGGCTGAGAGCTGTCTGCAGCGACACGACGCAACTGTGCTACAAGTTGCAATGCAGTGAAGCGAGGTGTGTCTACAACTGGCATAGCGGGGTCATATTCACTACCTGGAACCAGTTGTGACAAGTAACGGGAAGCGACAACATCACTTCGAGAATTGGCTGATGTGCTTGACACAAATAAGTGAGTTTTCGCCCGGGTGCAGGCCACATAGAACAATCGTCGTTCTTCTTGAACAATAACAGTTCTATCAATCGTTTCTGAAAGACTATCTTTTGTTAGCCGTTCCGGCGCTAGAACTGAAGTACGTCTTCGCAAATCGGGCCAAACTGATTCATTGACGCTACAAACAAATACAACATTCCAGTCCAAACCTTTTGATCGATGTGCACTCATGAGCGTCACGGCATCTCTGTTGGTATCGGAAATTACCTGTCGAGTTGGTACGAACAATGACTGAATGTGTTCAATTGCGTTTTTCCATCCAAGTTTTGCACGTAATCTACGTCGATACGTCCCCAGTGCCTCGAAAAATGAAATCACAGAATCTAGATGGTGATGTGCTATTGAAGAACTCGCATCCGAACTTAAGGACACTTTTCGTAAACGATCTGGCCACTTAGAATCAAGCCAGATTGACCAAAGAATTTCATCGGCTGAGTCATAGTTGTCAATTCTTAGTCGAGCATCAAGGACAATTTGTTGCAATCTTAGAAACTTTGTTAACGCCAAGCCGCCTGTCTGGGGATTGATTGAATGTACGAGGGCTGGGCTGAGAAGTGCCTCTGCAAGAATTTCGTCGGACCAGAAAGCCCCTTTTGCTAATTCAGGCGAATGTTGCTTGAGCAGTCTGGCTAATCGCCGTGTATCTCCAGAAGATAAATCTGCTAAACCAGAATGTAGTAACTGCAGCACCTCGTTCGTAGGCAATCTTCCAGCAGCGCATTTCAACGCGATCGTGAGCGCCCGGACAGGAGGTTCATCTGCAAGAGGAATTTCATCATAGGTCGTGGAAACCGGAATTCCCGAAGAAATGAGTGCGCGTTGTAGCGTTGGAATGGAGCGAATACCAGATCGAACGAGAACTGCAAAATCTTTCCACTCATAATTATGCATTGCGCGCAACTGCATTATCTTTTCTACAATTTCGGCAGCCTGATGTTCGTCATCCCGATAGTGATTCACATCAACAGATGATTGTTTATTTTCGTCAACTTGGAGTCGTCGATAACCTGTGGCGTTATGTAAGTGAGGGTGAATTGGGTTTCTATCTATGACACGTATAGCGGCATCCCGAATATCTGGCCCAAAACGATAACTCGTAGATAGGAAATGAACACTCGGTGCGGGACTGATGTGTTTGAAATTCTCCTGAAAATTTTCGACTGACTTCGTTTCCGCTCCTCGAAACGAATAAATGGATTGATCAGGATCTCCAACGACGACGAGACATGTGTCTGAAGTAGTAATTGACCGAAGCATTGAGATTTGCAATGGATCTGAATCTTGATACTCATCTACATAAATAACTTTGTATCGGTTTTGCAGAGAGTTACGCACATGTTCAAGACCGAGGAGTTCATTGGCATGTAAGACAAGTTCGTTGTAATCGAGTGAAGTCATGTCATCAAGCGTGTCGAGATACACCTGCAAGAAAGGTCCAATAACCTGCCAAACACGACTATTCTCTTTTTTTGCAATAGCCGCTATGTCTTCGGGGCGCAGGTTTAGCGTTTGAGCACGAGCAAGTGCATTTCGCAATTCAACACTCAAGCCTCGAGTCTCAAGCGCTTCGGCTAAATCTGCGGGCCAATCAATTTTGGATTTGAGGAGAGATTCCTCGGCAAATCCTGCTACAAGTTCTCGAATCATTGCTTCTTGCTCAGGAGCGCTCACAAGTTTAGGTTGCGTATCTTGATCGGTAAATTCTCGGACGATAGAGAGTGCTAAGGAGTGAAAAGTACTGATTGTTGGCACTGGCCCACCGGCAAGGCGAGCTATAACTCGATTGCGAATTTCCGCTGCTGCGTCTCGTGCAAACGTGATGACCAATATATCTTCTGCACGAACGCCTTCGGCGAGGCGGGCTATAACGGATTCAGTCAAAGTCGCGGTTTTTCCTGTACCAGGACCGGCTAGCACTATGAGTGCTCCCGCGTTATGTTGAATCACTTTTTGCTGCGATTCGTCGAGCTCGCTCGCTACAAATGTGCGCGAAGTTCGCTCAAGCGTCCAGCCAGAGACGTGATGAAGGTTTCGCCTCAGACTGATTGGATTCATGCCCTAACTCTAAAACCCTGCGCTGACACTTCACCCGAGCGTTCAAACCTTCGAGCAAGGTGCGAAACTGTGCCTGTGACCACCGATTCTGGCACCATAGTGATCGAAGAAGGCGTATTCTCAAAACGAGTTCGTCGTCCAATTGATGTACTTCGATTCACCCTTGCGGTACTCGGAACCCTTGGGGTCATCACACTTTCCACGATTTTGTTGAACACATTTTCGGCAATTGATCAGGATGTTGCTGATAGTGCTTCTCGCTTACCTGCGATTGTTGCGTTGGTACTCGGCATCGTGACAGGCATTGGCCAGTTTATTTTGCCATTCATTGTTGCTTATTCGCTGTTAACAAGGCGAGGTGGACGATTACTTGCTGAAGCAGTTTTAAGTTTCATCGTTGCTGCACTATTAATAGGCGTCGCAGTTGGATTGCTACGCGATTACGGCAGTAATGATTTGTGGTTTGCTCTCGCTGGAACAAGCGAGCGAGAGATATTTCCACTGCAAGCACTTATTGCGAGTGTCACTGCACTGATAACAGTTGCGAGGCTACGTGGAAGCGCCAGCGTTGCATCCACAGTCATAGTTGGCGCATCCGCGGTTGCAGACAATTTAGCCGGCAGATTCACTGTGACCTCACTCGTGGCATCACTCCTATTTGGTTGGGCTGTTGGACTTGGTTTTCGGTACATCTTTGGAACTCCAACTACTCGCCCTAAGGGACTAGAGGTTGCAAAAACTCTTCACACAGCGGGAATCGCAATAAATGTTCTTCGAGCAACCACCTCGACAGATCACGGACGTCGATACGTTGCGACAACCCCTGAGAATGAAAAATTTCACGTAGTTGTTTACGACAGAGATCTAGAAGGTGCAGGGCTCTTCCCGCGATGGTGGCGGTCATTGAGGCTTCGTGATAACGATGCTCTCGGTGGTTGGACTATGCGACAAGCGGTGGAGCGCTCCGCATTGATGGCATATGCGACTGAGGCCATTGCGGCACCTACCCCACGGCTTGTCACATTGCGCTCTATCGGTGACGATGCCTCGGTCTTGGTCTACAAATGGATTGAAGATGCGGATAACGAACAATCCATCAACGTTTCTGATGCCGCTTTGACCTCCGCTTGGAAAGCCCTGAAAACCCTGCATGATGCATCCATTGCGCATAGGTCATTGTCCCCAGACCATCTCGTGTTTCACGCCGATAACTCTGTGACTCTTCTTCATATTACATCCGGATCCGTGGCTATGAGTGATCTTCAACGCCGTATTGATTTGGCGGATATGCTGATTTCTCTCTCCCTAATTGCAAGTCCTGAAGCAGCAGTTAAATCTGCCCAAACAGTCTTCACGCAAAGTGACATTGCTGATGCGCTTCCTGCTCTACAAGTTTTCGCTTTAAGTTCAGCAAATAGAAAATTGCTTAGAAAGCAACGTGGACTTCTTGGACACATTCGTGAACTTGTTGCTGCCGAAGCGCCTGCAACAACACTGCAATCAGTGACATTAGAACGTCTGCAACCCAGAAAGCTCATAACACTCGTACTCGCCTTTGTTGCAGGCTATTTATTGCTAGGACAAATTGGTGATGTCGACATACTCAATCTGTTAACTTCAGCGAATTACAACTGGGTTGGGTTTGCAATTGCGATGACAATCATCACCTACATTGGTTCGGCAATGGCACTTCTTGGTTTTGTTGTAGAAAGACTTTCACTTTGGCGAACGTTCCTCGCACAGTGGGCGGCGTCTTTCGCCACACTCATTTCACCTCCAGCTCTTGGAACCGTAGCTGTCAACGGGCGATATCTCCAACGTGAGGGCTTACCTGCAACTGCTGCAGGTGCAACGGTTGCGGTATCACAAGCGCTTGCATTCTTGGTTCACATCGGGCTGCTTTTTGTTGCAGGTTACTTGACCGGTTCAAATCAAGACTTTACGTTTGATCCTCCGCGAGAAGTCGTGGTTGGTGTCGCGAGCGTTGCTCTGCTCTTACTTGTGATTTTGCCACTTCCAAAAGTTAGGCGCTATCTTGTTTCCATCGCACGACCGCGAATCTCGGAAGTTGTGCCACGCTTTGTGACGCTATCGCAACAACCAGCCAAACTTGCTGTTGGTATCGGTGGCATGTTTATCTTGAATCTTGCATTTTGTGCTGTGCTCGTTGCAAGTGTGTATGCATTTGATGGTTCGGGTTCGATTGCGGCAATTTCACTGGTCTATCTCGCAGGTTCAACACTCGGTCAAGTAGCACCAACCCCGGGCGGTATCGGTGCAGTCGAGGCAGTGATGACTGCGGGTTTGATAGCAATTGGTATCGATCCAGGTATTGCCCTGTCATCCGTACTACTCTTTCGATTATTGACGTTCTGGATTCCAACCGTTCCCGGATGGTTTGCCTTTCAATACCTGCTCAAGCGAGGAAGCCTCTAGTTCTAGAGGAACAAAACTGGTGAGGACTAGGGTTTGCCTGTGAGCGAATCCGCGGCCGAGAAGCCCTCGCGAATACCCCGCACTGAACGTCGAGCGATGCTGATTGATGCAGCACGTGAAGTGTTTACAACGTATGGCTACCATCAAGCATCCATGGACGAAATCGCAGAGCGAGCCGGTGTTTCCAAACCTGTGCTCTATCAGCACTTTGCTGATGGGAAACGCTCGCTCTACATAGCACTCGTTGACATGACGGGGCAAGAACTCCTTGATCGATTGCAGCGAGCGCTCGCATCAACACCAGATAATCGACAACGAGTTAGCGCAACTATCACTGCCTATTTTGATTTTATCGAAGATGCTGATGCCGCCTATCGCTTGGTTTTCGAATCTGACCTTTCGAACGACCCAGAAGTTCGTGAGAAAATCGAGTTTTATGAAGATGAGTGTGCTGTACTCGTCAGCCAAGTCATTGCCGAAGACACAGGTGTAGGTGCTGAGGAAGCAATGATGCTCGCAATGGGTTTGACTGGACTTGCCGAAACCGCTGCTCGTCGCTGGATCCGTGAGGGAAGCAGAGTGCCCAAACGAAGTGCAATTTATCTTGTAAGTAGGTTGGCGTGGCGCGGAATCTCGGGAGTACCTAGACTAATGAATCCAGAGACCGATTAAGAGGAATAATGGAAATACGAATTGGCTTTCAAAATTCAACGCGTGAAGTCGTTGTGGAAAATGAGCAGGAAACAGCTGCAGTTCAGAAACTTGTGAACACTGCACTTGATAAAAACGAAAAACTCACGCTTGTTGACTCGAAGGGCCGGGTTGTGATTGTGGTAGCGAGCGCTATCGCTTATGTGGATATTGCTGCACCAGATGCACGTCGAGTGGGATTTGGCGGTCAGTAACATTCTTTTTCAAGATCTCGGCATCTCAGATCCATTCATTCAAGCACTTCAAGAAGATGGAATCGAATCGGCGTTCGCAATTCAAGAACTTGCCATTCCACTTGGCCTCAAGGGCTATGACTTAATCGGTCAAGCAAAAACAGGTACTGGCAAAACCCTTGGGTTTGGCCTACCTCTCTTAGAGCGTTTACTCAAAAGTGAACAACGAGGAGTGAAAGCACTGGTTTTGGCTCCAACTCGAGAACTTGCAGTGCAGGTAGGCAACGATTTGCAGAAAGTGAGTCGACATACAAGTTTGAGTGTGGTGAGTGTCTATGGAGGTGCTGCCGTACAAGGTCAAGCAGATCAATTGGCAACACACGTAGACGTTATTGTTGCAACACCTGGACGATTACTTGACTTTATGAATCAAGGAAAAATCTCCTTAGATGTACTCGAAGTTTTAGTCCTCGACGAGGCCGATGAAATGTTAGACATGGGTTTCTTGCCGGATGTTGAAAAAATTATTGCTAAGGTTCCAGCAACTGCCCAAAAGATGCTCTTTAGTGCAACGATGCCCGGAAAAATCTTGGCCTTAGCACGTGGCCACATGAATAATCCCACTCATATTCATGCTTCAACTCCAGGTGAAGATGATTCTATTGTTGAAAAAATCGAGCAGCATGTGTGGCGGGCTCATCCAATGGATAAACCTGAACTCATCGCCAAAATACTCCAGGCAGACACCTGCACACTCAGCATAATTTTCTGCTCCACAAAAAGAGGGGCAGCAAAACTGTATGATGACTTGAAAGCACGCGGTTTCAAAGTCAGCACGATACATGGTGATCTGGGTCAACAGCAGCGAGAAAAAGCACTTGAGGCATTACGCAACAACAAAGTGCAAGTATTAGTTGCCACCGATGTTGCGGCCCGAGGCCTTGATATCGAAGGTGTCACCCACGTCATCAATTACGACTGTCCAGATGATGAGAACACCTACGTACACAGAATTGGTAGAACAGGACGTGCGGGTGCAAGTGGTGTGGCAGTAACACTTGTTGATTGGGAAGACGTGCCACGATGGCAACACATCAACAAACAACTTGGACTGGCCTTTAGCGAACCGATTGAAACCTACTCAAGTTCAGAGCATCTCTTTACCGGTCTTGGCATTGATCCAAATGTTCCATCCCGCTTAGATTCTGCCCCAAAAGTGGAACCTGAACGCACACCCAAACCGAAGCCGGCCAAAGTTGCGCGGAAGCGAACTCGGTTGAATCGGCCTACCCCAAAGCAGTAAGTAACGCGTAGGCCAAATTTTTGTAGTGCGCTTCAGTTAAACCAAATGTGGTGAGATTGTCCGTCTCCGATTGGCGTAACGCCTCAGTGAATGGAATTGTCACAAATCTCGTGATGTCAAAATCGGCTAACGCCCTGAGATTCTCGCCGTTGTTCCTCAAATCTATCGGAACAAATCCCAATACTTTGAGATCCTTATTGATGAGTTCTTGAACCTCACGGATTGTGTCAATGAGTTGCCCCAGTGCTCGCTTACTTGCATGGACTGAATCTGTTGGTATTAACACATGCGTTGAAGCAGAAAGTGCATTGATAGTGAGAAACGCGAGTGCTGATGGACAATCGATGATAACCCAGTCGTACTCACTCTTCAAAGGTTCAATTGCGTTTTTCAAGACATTCTCTCGCCCAGCCCGAGTGACTAAGCGCATTTCAACCCGCGCCAAATCAATACAGGACGGCACTAAATCGATTCCTAGATCTGAATCTGCCATCACATCCGAAATTGAAGCCATTCCAAGCAATACTTCATGGACTGATTGCTCGATAGATTCAGTGTCAATCCCTGCAATCTTCGTGAGATCTGCTTGCGGGTCAAGATCAATCGCGAGCACATTTTCGCCAACTTGAGCCAATGCGGTACTCAACCTCGAAGCAAGTGTGGTCTTGGCACTATCACTTTGCTGATTCACTATCGAAACTACAAATGTCATGGCGTCCTCAACGTAGTACTTAACGTTACCAAATGTTCACTTTTCTTCAGATCTGGAAAATTGCGGAAATTAAGCACTAAAAACACGGGTTCAGGGTACTTGATTGCAAGGTAGCCTTAGCCCATGGCAACGAAGCAAGCACGCATATTTGTTGGCCGTCTCATCGGCACGAGCGTATTTGACCCAGAAGGCGACGCCGTGGGCAAAGTACGTGACGTTGTCATAACTCCAGATATTTCCAAGAATCCCCAAGCTTTGGGACTCGTTGTGGAAGTAATGCCACGGCGACGAATTTTTCTGCCCATGGGTCGAGTTACCGCTATTGAAGCAGGTCAGATACTAAGCACTGGCAAAGTCGATCTGCGCCGGTTTACGCAGCATTCATCTGAGACACTCATCATGGCAGAACTCATTGATCGAAAAGTTTCTTTGGTCTCAACTAATGAAGAAGTGTTCATTGGCGATGTAGCAATTGAATATCAAGAGCGAACGCGAACGTGGATGGTAACGAAAGTGTTCGTTCGTAAACCTGGAAAAGGCTTCCGGCGGTTTTCTGAAGAACTCACACTGAATTGGAATGACATTGCAGGTCTTGACGATAAGCAAACGGCACATGCCGTGGATGGACTCCTCGCAATGGTCTCGAATATGGCACCAACAGATTTAGCTTCGCTCTTACGAGATCTACCTGAAGAAAGACGACTTGCAGTTGTTGCCGAATTGAATGACGACACGTTGGCGGATGTATTGGAAGAATTACCCGAAGGTGATCGAGTGAGTCTGGTTGAGAAACTAGGCTTTGAGCGCGTACTTGAGATATTTGAAGAACTCAATCCCGACGATGCTGCAGATTTGTTGAAGGAACTTCCTGCCCAAAAGGCTCAAGAAATCATTGAATCACTCGAGCCTGCCGATGCAGAAGATTTAAAGCGACTCATTTCATATGAGGATTACACCGCGGGTGGCATGATGACAACTGACCCTGTGCTAGTAACCCCAGACACTACAGTTGCAGCAGCGCTTGCTCAGGTAAGAAATCCAAGTATCTCACCTGCACTGGCCGCACAGGTGTATGTCGTGCGCTCACCTTTGGAGACTCCAACTGGCCAATATTTAGGTACGGTTCACTTTCAACAACTCTTGCGCGAAACACCTTCAACTCTAGTTACGCAAGCACTCGATCGCGCCCTCGTGCCGCTAGGACCACATGCCACGTTAGCAACAGTGGCTCGACATTTTGCGGCCTACAATCTCGTTGCATTGCCTGTTGTTGACGATGCGGGACGACTTGTCGGTGCTGTAACCGTTGACGATTTGGTTGACCACATGTTGCCTGAAGATTGGCGACATACCGACATTGAGGAGGACTGATATGAGCCAACGAAATCGACTTGACACACCAGTTACTCAACGAGGTATCAAACCGGTCTACAACTCGGAAACTTTCGGTGTTTTCAGTGAGCGGATTGCTCGCTTTATTGGATCGTGGCGTTTCATTGCATACATGTCGAGTTTCATTGTGATGTGGATTGTCTGGAATTTGATATCACCAGAAGGGCTTACACCCGATGAATACCCATTTATCTTTTTGACTTTCTTACTGTCATTACAAGCGTCGTATGCGGCACCTCTTATTTTGCTGGCTCAAAATCGGCAAACAGATCGTGACCGAGTCACAATTGCAGACGATCGCATGCGCACTGAACGACTATTCGCGGAGATGGAATTTCTCAGTCGTGAAATCGCCGCTATCCGAATAGCACTTGGCGAACTTGCCACCCGTGAATTTGTCAGAAGTGAACTCGAAGATGCGGTGAAAGACCTCCAGAAGCCAAGCCCTGAGCAAGAATCACAGTAATCTTTTAGGCTACGCCAATGCCTTCGACTGACGATATCTACTCGCAACTTGCCCTCGTCGAAGATCCCGAAATTCATCGCCCAATTACAGAACTGGGCATGGTGAAGTCTGTCGAAATCGTGGGAAGTCGTGCCCTCATTGGTATTTACCTTACGATTAAGTCTTGCCCTATGCAGGACACAATTCGCACCCGCGTATCGTCGAAAGTCTTAGAAATTGATGGCATTACAGACGTTGAAGTAGAGCTTGACGTGATGTCCGATGAGCAACGAACAGCACTCAAGCTGCAACTTCGCGGCCCCGAACCGGAAATCGTGTTTAATCGGCCTCATTCAAGAACGAGAATATTCGCCATTGCCTCAGGAAAAGGAGGTGTCGGTAAGTCATCACTCACCGCGAATCTTGCTGCCACATTCTCGGCAAAAGGATTAAGCGTTGGAATTATTGATGCTGATATCTACGGGCACTCAATTCCAAGAATTATGGGTTTACGTGCTGACGAAACCGTCATTGATCCCGACTTACGAATTCCACCAAGTGTGGATGGAGTGAAAGTTCTTTCAGTATCTAGTATGAAGGGGCCAGATCGAAACAAACCCATTGCAATGCGTGGTCCAATGCTTGGAAAGTTTCTGACCCAATTTCTCACCGATTTCTTCTGGGGTGATTTAGATATCCTCTTACTCGACTTACCACCCGGCACTGGCGATATCGCAATTTCACTTGGCCAAATGTTGCCAAAAGCCCATATTGTTGTAGTAACGACGCCTCAAGTTGCAGCGAGTGAAGTAGCAATTCGTGCTGGCATGATGGCAACATTACTGAACCAAAATGTCATCGGCGTGATTGAAAATATGAGTTGGAGTATCTGCGAGCATTG
>JAURLB010000136.1 GCA_030831445.1 Candidatus Nanopelagicales bacterium
CCTGAAGGCTTTGCGTATGCTTTTTACGTGCCACGCATCCTTGTTATCGGAAACTCAGGATCTGGGAAAACGACTTTAGCGTCTCGGATTTCAAATCTTTTCGACATACCTCACATTGAACTTGATGCAATCTTTCATCAGGCGAACTGGTCACCACTAGACGACGATGCTTTCCGTGACCGTGTTCAAACGGAAACTTTGCAAACTGACTGGGTGGTGTGCGGTAACTACTCAATCGTGCGAGACATCATTTGGGATCGTGCTGAGACAATCATCGCGATTGACCTGCCAAGATGGAAAAACATGTGGCGCATTGTTCGCCGAACTGCACGTCGGGTTGTCCGGCGTGAGGAGTTATGGAACAACAACCGAGAGTCACTGAGAAATGTGTTGGCAGTCCATGACAAGGAGCGTTCGATTATTCGTTGGGCCTGGTCAATGCATCGGTACAAGCGAGACGAAATCAATAGGGCACTCGTTGATCCGCAGTGGGCCAACAAACAGTTCCTCGTCGTGAAGAACCGTGCGGGGGCTGACGAAGTTGTGGAGATGTTTCGAACACTCGGTCGGTGATGTCAGGGAACATCGGGCGGGGCCAGAGTCTCGATTGATCACGGGGAAAAAAAAGCTAGATCCAAGCCTTGGGTTGCCTAAACCAATCTTGGCGTGCCTCCCTTTGGTCACAGCACACAACTGCGTGTGTTTGTTGATCCCGACTTGTTGCAGTACAACGAGGTGTGGGCTGCGGCGGAAACGTGGAACGACAACTTTGGTGCTGCACCAGCTGACATCGTGCGCGTTGTCGGCGGTGTCGTTACCGACCTAAAACGCAGTTGACTATTCCAGTCCGATAACTTGCTGGCCAAGCATTTCCGAAAGTGCAGTGAAGTGCACACTTGGATCAACAAGCACTGTGTCGACATGGCCGAATAACTCAAGACTGATTGCACCAAATAGTGCTGCCCAAGCGGCGCACGACCGTCGAGATGTTGAAACAGCAATTGCACAGTTCACAGCCGATCCGAGCGTTGTAGACGACGGCAAGACATATGAAGGTATTGACGGCGTAGAAACATTTCTTCGAAAAGCTGGATCGGAGTACACCTACACCCGCGCCCTGATTTCCGCCGAAGAAGTCACATCAGATTGTTGGAGGGTGGCGAACCGTTTAGAAGGAAATTTCCCCGGAGGGCAAGTGGACTTGTTCTACGAATTTCGCCTCGAGGGTGGTCTCATTGCACGCCTTACTATCGCTCCCTGATTTTTCTACACATTGCTGAAACGACGGATTGAGAGTGGTGAGACTATTCAATCCGTAAACTTCCGTGGGTGAATACCAAAAATGATTTCTCACATGACCTTGTTCTGGAACGGGAGGTTCCAGTCTCTGCCGAGAATCTTTGGAACGGTTGGACAAACCCCGACGTCATCGTCAAGTGGTTTACTCCTAAACCTTGGGTTACAACAGAAGCCGAGATCAATCTTGAACCAGGTGGGATTTTTCGAACTGTTATGTGTGGGCCTGACGGTGAACGAAATGAGGGAGATGGCTGTGTGTTGGAAGTTGTTGAGCATCGACGGTTTGTTTGGACAAGCGCAATGGGTCCAGGTTTTCAGCCCGTAGCGGCACCTGCTGACGGTTTTCTATTCACAGCAATTTTGGAATTCACACCAACCGATGGAGGAGCTCTTTATAAGGCCACCGCGCGGCATTCGACTCCTGAAGATGCTGCTAAGCACGCCGAGATGGGCTTTCACGCCGGATGGGGAGAGGCACTCAATCAACTTGTGGCGTTGTTTGTGACGGAACCGTAGAAGTCATCACAAAGATAGAGGTGGGGCAGAGATGGTTATTGGCTCCGAATTAGCAATACGTCTATTGCATCAAGTCGAAATAGACGGTGACGATGAGAGTGTCATCAGTGACTGTCTCGCCGACTCGAGTCCAATAGGCAAGATGGCTCGCTCGAAAATCTGCAGCATTTAAGTCGCCTTCTGCTTCCGCTAAGGCAAATTCATCGGGGACATCTGCAAATCGCAGTACCTCACACCGAGTCACTTGCATGGTGCCAACGTGAGTACCGTCATCATCAACTATGGCGAGTAATTCGCCGACATGTTCAATGGGCTCACCTTCTGCTTCGTAGTCACTTGTAAGCAGACCGGCAGTTGCGCGCTTCTCCCCGTGAAGAATGAGATTGACAAGTTTTTCACGTGAGGGACCAGGTGTTCCGAACTCAATTGTGCGCATGCCATTAATTCGTTGAAACATCAGTGCATCTTACGTAAGTGGTTGTTAGCGAAGGAATGATCGCACTTCGATAGGTCTATTGCATGCCTTTGATGCTTCAGCTGCCAGTGCGTGTGCAACAGAGTCGTTTTCGGCTTCAATGATCCAAAAGCCGGCCATAAACAAGTCAGAGTCCACAATTGGTCCGTTCATAATGGAATCCTTAGTGCCTCTGAAATCAAACACAACGGACTGATCAGGCGTTGCGATTCCCGCTGCCATAATTCGTTGTCCGGCAACCTCAATCTTTTCATTGAAGGATTCAATTGCGGCCATTTCGTCATGGTCGGCAAGCACTTCGCCAGTTCTGTTTGCAATGACGGCAAATAGGTAACGCATGGAGTGATTCTAACTTCAGGTGAAATCTCTCGCTATAGTCTTCCGATGGCAGAAAAGAAGATCACTGGCCCAGCTTCGTACTTTCCATCTATTGAGAAGAAATATGGAAAGCCAATCTCGCATTGGAAATCAATTCTCAAGAAGATGAAGAGTGCGAAGCATTCAGAAATGGTTGCGGTGTTGAAGACCGACCACGAAATGGGACATGGACACGCCAATGCAATCGTGGCTCACTTCCGTGCTGAAGAGGGCTCGTAGTTCACTCTTTAGTTGCCCAAACCTCGATGTAAGGGCCGTCTGTGATTTCATTGAGATTAAATCCCGCATTGGCGACGGCTTCTGCAAAAGTGTGACCGGGCCATGTTGAGTACCAAC
>JAURLB010000137.1 GCA_030831445.1 Candidatus Nanopelagicales bacterium
GCGTCACTCTCGGCATCGGAGACGATGGCGAAGTACTCATAAAAGGTCCACATCTCTTCAAAGGTTATTGGAAAAATGACAAGGCAACTTCGGAAGCCATTGATGTCAATGGTTGGTTCCACACCGGCGATATTGGTCAAATAGATGCTGATGGGTACCTCTTTATCACTGGCAGAAAGAAGGAGCTCATTGTTACTGCTGGTGGAAAGAATGTTGCCCCAGCAGTTATTGAGGACAGATTGCGCGCTAATTGGCTCGTCGGTCAGTGCATGGTGGTTGGCGATAACAAGCCTTACGTTGGTTGCCTGATTACGTTGGATCCCGATTCACTTCCACAGTGGCTCGCTCGTCACAAGTTAGCCGCCTCGACTCCTATGGGAGAGATTTTCAATCACGTCGAATTGCGTAAGGAAATTCAAGCTGCAGTAGACAGCGCGAATAAAGCAGTTTCGCAAGCAGAATCAATTCGCAAATGGGTACTGATTGATGCTGAGTGGAGCGAAGCATCTGGTCACCTGACGCCTTCACTCAAACTGAAGCGCAATATCGTCTCAGAGCAATACGCAAGCGAGATCGAAGGCTTGTACACCTAACCGATAACGCGGCCAAAGCCTGAAAGATGGCGTATGTAGTAGGACTCGGACAGTGATGAAATGATCACACCGGTCCTGGAATTCTCTGCATGGACGAATTTGTTCTTACCGATATACAAGCCAACGTGCCTGATTCCATATTTGAAGAAGAAGACTAAGTCTCCCACTCGTAAGTTGGCACGTGACACAGGTCTTGCCGCACCAATCTGTGCGCGTGAATAATGCGGTAAGTAGACACCCGCACGTTGATATGCGGCTTTGGTAAGTCCAGAGCAGTCGTAATAGGAAAGACCACTAGAACCACGTGAGTAACGCTTACAAAGTTGGGCGAGCGCAAACTTCACGGCAACCGCGACGCGACGATTCACATTTTTAAGGTTCGTTTTTTCAGAGAACTTTTTACCATCTTTTTTCTGCTGGGCTTGCTTTTTTCGTTGCCTTTCCAAATACTTGCGACGCTCTTCTGCCTTTAATTTTGCAAGCACCGCCTTTGCTTCACGAAGCTTTTGATTTGCCCGCTTGAGGTGTTGCTGAGATCTTTCGTAAAGGCGCTTGGCTTTCGCCTGCTGGGCTTTTAACAGGGCGTTTGCAGTTTTGACATTCACGCTGGCTGCAGCAAGTTTTCGCAATGTGCTGAACTGCTTTGATCCTACATATGACACTGCATCAAGTTGTTGCAAAAATTGGGCAGGATCTTCTGAAAACAGCGCTTGCAGTTCAATGTCCACAGTTCCTGACTTATAGAGTGATCGAACAACCGTCGCATAATCCTTGCTAATCTCCTTGTAGGCCGAAGATGCCTTCTGCGATCGGATTTTTAGATTGGCAATCTTGCGATTGACTTTTTCAAGCTTTGTTCGCGACTCATTCCATGCCTCAACTGCGGCAGACGCCTGGAATTCAAGGTGCCTGACTTGCTCTTCAACTTGATCTAGGTCAACTGCGGCTGGGCTGACTGGGGCAGCCTGCGATGAAGGCACCTGCACAAGTGTCATAACGAAAAATAGTGAAGTTGCCAACGCGGTACCTCGTAAGAATCGCACGGCGTGAATTTACCAAAATACTAACTTCGCACTCTTCTGAATATGCGAAACCAACCATCAAGGCGTAGGGCTACACCGCTTTTTGACGGTTCTCTGACAATGGTTCTGTCTTTTGAACGAGCCGGAGCTTTGGAACCAATCCAGAGTCAGCAAGCAGTTCAAGGGCAGAAGTTTCAACTTCGTCGAGCCTGTGATCGGGGGCTGGCAGATGCAAAAGCAAGGAAACAACGCAATCGTCGCAAGCGATGTTTCGAACAGGGCAGGTTGTGCAGTCGATTTTCATAGCAAAAGTTAAGTGCTTGGGTCTGACACGACGTAGATGTTGGTGTCTACCTCTAGGTTAAGCGAGTGCTTCTTGAACCGCAGCTTTTTGAGACTGATCTGTCAGAGATTACATTCGTGATTGTCGACCTCGAAACGAGTGGCGGTACACCTACGGATAGCGCAATTACCGAAATCGGCGCGGTAAAGGTGCGGGGTGGCGAAATTTTGGGCGAGTTTCAAACTTTGGTAAATCCGATGCATGCCATACCTCCATACATTTCGTTGCTCACCGGTATTACTGACGACATGGTTTCAGACCTACCGGCAATTGACGCGATACTTCCAATGTTCCTTGAATGGGCAAAGGGGGCAGTGCTCGTGGCACATAATGCACCTTTCGATATTGGCTTTCTGAAATCCGCAGCTCGCAAACTTGAAATCTCATGGCCAGAATTTCAGGTTCTAGACACAGTTGTAATAGCCCGACGTATATTGAGCAAAGATGAAGTCCCGAACAGAAAACTCGGAACTCTTGCCGATTACTTCCACTCGCCTACACAACCTGTCCATAGAGCGCTCGCTGATGCAAGGGCGACAAATCATGTGTTGCACTCGCTATTTGAACGCCTAGGCTCTATGGGTATCACCACACTTGAATCGCTGGCAGCGCTGACACAAATTGTTAAGCCACATCACCGAAAGAAACGGCACCTCGCCGAAAACATCCCTCAAGTTCCCGGGGTATATGTCTTTAAAGATGCTGACGGAAAACCTCTGTATGTTGGAAAGTCACGAAATTTGAAAAAGCGGGTTTTGACTTACTTTTCAGGAACAGAAACTCGAGAGCAAATGAGTCGAATGCTTGACTACACCGCAGCAATTGATTTTTTCACTTGTCACACAGACCTAGAAGCGAGTGTTCGTGAAGCGCGCATCATTCGTGATTTAAAACCGACTTTTAATGCGCGTGGAAAATTTCGCCGCGGTGTTCTCTGGTTGAAGTTGACAGACGAAACCTATCCACGCTTAAGTATTACTCGCAAATCACCAACATCTGGAGATTTTGTACTTGGACCCATCAATTCCAAAGAGCAAGCAACTCTGATTATCGATGCCATCACCTCTGTGATAGGTGTGCGGACGTGCACGCAACGACTCAGCATGAAACATACAAGTCCGTCGTGTGCACTTTGGGAAATGGGGCGTTGCTCCGCTCCATGCCTACATGAAATTTCACCAGAAGATTACCTTGCACTCCTTGAAAAACTAACTGGCTGTATCAATGGGTTGACGTTCATCGAAGATCAACTAAACGTAAGAATCCAACAACTGGTTGCGAAAGAACGATTTGAAGAAGCAGCCCTCGTGCGAGACAGATTGAAAGCTTGGTTAGAAGTTGTATCAAGGTTTCACCGATATCGTTCCATATCTAGTATTGAAACGCTCATCGCCGCTCGGGCGTTGGGAACTACCTATGAGATTCATTACTTCCGTCGCGGAGTACTTGTTAGTGCCGGTCGTGCAGAAACCTTCGCGCAAATTCAAAGTGTGGCCAGTGACCTGTTGCAAACCGCTAATTCCAATCCTGTCGCTCATCCTGCGGAGATCAACCTGATTCTCCGATGGTTGCACAGCGAAGAACTCATCTTGTTGGAGTGTTCTGATGTGTGGGTTTCGCCTTGGCCAAGTCAGCAATCTCAAAGTCAAACCGTATCTAGCATTGCGGAAGCACAAAACATTGGCGAATTGATGCAGGTACGAAAACACGTGCAACCCTATTCGACTCCACGTTAATTAACGCTGTAATTCCCGCCATAACTCAAGGGTCTCTCCCACAGCACCTGAGTGAATAATCTTCAGCACATCCTGATACCGCTGAAGCAGCGCAACTTCAAAATCATCAATCGGACTACTGTGAGAGTCAATTGCTACCAAAGCACAGGCTGCGTTCATTGCGACAGCCGAGGCGATTACATCACTTGAACGACCACCTGCAAGGTCAAGAATTGCTTGGGCATTTTCATGCGGCTCTCCACCTTGAATCTTTTCAAGAGGTTGTGGTTTCTCTCCAAAAGTCTGTGGGGAAATTTGGAAGTGTTTCACTGTCTGATCTGTGCTCATTGCAATCCACACGTCAGTTGGTGTTGCAATTGAAATTTCATCAAGTCCATCAAGTCCACGCAAAACTATTGCCCTCACTCCTCTTTGCGCTAAAGACTCGGCAACAACACCGGCAAGATTTTTCTCACTCACGCCAACAATTTGCGTGGTTGGCCGGGCCGGATTCACTAATGGGCCGAGATAATTGAAAATTGTCCGAGTACCTATCTCGCGCCGAATGGGTGCAACAAATTTCAGAGCTGGATGAAATGCCTGTGCAAAGAGAAATGCAATTCTCGCCTGTAAGGCACTCTCAACCAAAGTTGGAAGACTTGGATTGATGTTGATTCCAAGTGCTTCTAAAACATCGGCGCTACCACTCCTGCTCGACGCCGCACGATTGCCATGTTTCAAAACAGTCGTTCCAGTTGATGCCACAACGAGCGCAACCATGGTTGAAATGTTGAGTGTATGCAATCCATCTCCACCAGTACCACATGTGTCAATCGTTATTCGGTCTTGGAATGGGTCTTTGGGAAAGTCAAGAGATTTGGACAAGATAATTTCTGTTGCGCGACGAATCTCAGTTGCGCTTTCACCTTTGTCTTTCAGTGCTTCAAGGAATTGTCGGACTTGAATCGGATCAGCATTCTCCGTAAGCATTTGCTCGAAAGCGAAATCGATCTGTTCAATTGAGAGTTCAGATTTTGCATTCAGCGTGCTGAAGATTGCTGACCACATACAAATTAACTATGAGAGATTCGAGTACGCAATAACTTTGAAACCGTTTCGTTCACAACAAATGGATCAAGAGGTTGAAGCACAACCGCATCTGCTCGAGACCAGGTTGCTAACCATCCGTCTTGCTCACGGGCGATAACAAGTAAAACGGGTGGGCATTCATAAATCTCGTCTTTCAGGGCCCTGCAAACACCCATGCCACCTGCTGGAACTGCCTCGGCGTCAAGAATGGCTAAATCGATGCCTCCTGCGTCCATGTAACGAACAACCATTGGCTCAGTAGCACATTCAACGAATTCAAGTGGAGGTAGCTCTGGACTGAGGGTTCGGCCTAAAGTCACCATGATTGCTTGACGAGTGGTCACATCATCACTGTAGATGAGAACTTTGAGGCTAGAAGTCATAACGCAATTCTAATGCTCCACCTGAGCGGCACCTTGTTCTCGACGATCCAAATCTCGATCAATGCGGCGGGCTTCCCTGTCGCTCGCTTTCGACCATTGAACGGCGAGTGCTAGAAACAAGAGCAACCCAATCACGTCCCCTGCCGCCCACAACAAACCTCCCGCGATTTGCTGATCCACTTCTACCCCTGGCCCCCATTGCAAATTGAGAGACTCGTAATACTCGCGCGCTATCCCATCGGATTGGTTCATGATGGTTAAACCAAGAAAGGCATGAAAAGGTAGTGTGATAAAAATAGAGAATAATCGAATTCCAAATCCCA
>JAURLB010000138.1 GCA_030831445.1 Candidatus Nanopelagicales bacterium
ACTCGCAGGAACCACTGGTGTGGTTGTTGCCTATGTTCCGCTTCTCGCAACAGTGCTTGCTCTTGGCGCTGGAAAAGATTCAGCGACTAGCTAATCCGCGTCAAGCGAACGAGTGGAATTCGACGCTCGGTCTTCACCTGATAGTTCGCGAAGTCTGCCCAAATCCCAACCATCGTGTTCCATGCAGTCTCACGATCGGCAACTTCAGCCATGGTTTGTGCATTCGCCTGAAACACTTCTGCTCCAACCTGCAGGGTCACTTCTTTGTTCGCCAAGAGATTTTCGTACCACAACGGATTAGTTGGGTGTCCACCCTTCGAGGCAACAATCACGTAGTCATCACCGATGCGCCCATAAATCAGTGCGGTTCGGCGCAATGCCCCAGACTTACGACCGGTCACGGTAAGCAACAGCGTTGGAACGCCTCTCCAAATATGGCCTTCTTCGCCGTTCGTCTCTACATATTGGCGAATGTGGTCGGCAACCCACTCGCTCGGGCTGTCAATGATGATTGGCTCTGAAGTCATGGCGGCAGGTTAACGCCTAAATATTGGTGAGCAACGACTCTCTCAGTTTCGCGATCTCGTTGTTTTCACGATCCAAGAACTGATCCTCTGCAATGCGTAAACGCTCATATGCAAGCCATTCAGAATTTATGCCCGAGATATTCCGCTCTTGCGCATGTGCTTGCATTCGCAAGGATATGAGAGCTTCATGTCCACGTAGAGCCTTTAGGCCTTTTCCTGTGGCCCAAAAGACCCCTTCGAGGTCCTGTTTCGACATGTAAAAATCTGAGAGCATCAGTGCTCCAGTAATTATGGTGAGCACAATATTTGAGGTGATCCCCTCTGTGTCTGCCCAAACAAAGTCCTCTCCCGCAAATGGCAGATCTCGAACAAGATCAAGCGCTTCTCTCAGAATTTTGAACTCTTCTTCACCGCCCTTTAGTTTCACTTTTACAATTGCTGCTTCAAGAATCTCAGCATCTGTAATCACTTCGAACCCGACTCGGAACACATCATTACTTTCTCTCTCGAGAAGGTTTTGCCCGTTTTGATTTATCACCTTGCGTACCCCTGAAACCACATTGTTGAAGGTTGAATCCTCGATCGAGACACCCCACAATGCTGTACGAGCTGCTATTCGCGTAGGTCTGTCTCGGTGCATTACCAGCCACGTAAGTAGTTCTGCAGATTTTGATCTTTCAAACCGAAGAGTTTCCCAACTCCTGTTGGCGATCTCCACGGGCCCCATAATTCGAACACAGATTCTCCAATCAGCCACCTCGCTTATGTTGCAGGCGATTGGTTGACGCACTAACGGTTTCGAAAGATCACTCTGTAACGACCCAATGATCTCCGCATCCCTTCCCTTAATCATGAAAGGCGAAAAATATAGATCACCCGGTTCAATCTTCCATCCATCATGAGTTTGCGAAATGTGGATACTTGATGAGTCCGAGTGACCACGATGGACTGACTTCGTGCGTGCGGTCGATAATGACAAGAAACAGTTGAGGTACAGGATTATTTCGTCAGCAGCATTTTCATCAATTGGATGAATAGAAATCTCGTCATTTGCTCCAATGGAGAGAAGTGCTGTTTCTGCTCCAACTTTCCCGAGAGGGATTGTTATAACCGCTGATTTACAATTCCCCGATCTAGCAATGTCTGTGACGAACCCGTTCTCGTTCATCGTTGCCACTACGCACGTTGGAACCGAGAGACACCCCTGCGGATTTCTGCTCAATGGCCACACAGAGGCCTTGTATAAGAGTTGAGACCAATACATCTGGGATCTCTTTGATGCTGGCTCAGCGTGCATCTCGCCCGATGAAAGTTGCAGTTTTCGCCTATGGTTACTTTCAATCAACGAAAGCAAGGACATGAATGCAAACGTTGAGGGCATGAACGTTTGATAATTACTCTGGGTCTCTTGCACCTTCACTATGTTTTCAACTTGGGCGCTCTTGACTTCTTGTTCATTACCCGTACTTTTTGATGCCGAGTGAGCCGAAATGAGCCATAAAGTCACGACAAATGCAGCCGCAGCTTTTTTGAATAATTGATCAGATGGCTCAATTATTCCGTATCGCTTGAGGGTCACCGCTTGCATGATCACACTTGTTGTGCCAAAAAGCCAAACAGCCCACAAAACGAAGCTGGCACCAGATCGGATGAACAGTTCCGGGTCGTTTATTTGACGAAACACAGCGAATCGAGAAAACAGTTCAAACGGACTCTGCTTAATTGCAATTAAACACAGTGGGATTCCAATAAGAAATGCTGTACCTACTGCAAGCGTTCGTAAACGTTTCATGGTGAGGTAAATGGTTGTGCGGACCGAACTGCCGAAACAGATCTATCTCGTACTCCAAATATCCCAAGTAAAATCATTGGAACTTTGATGTTCGTGGTGACAGTTACAGAATTTTCATCCGCTGTGGCTACACCAGTAATCCCTATTGTTTCCAAAAATCTATTGGCAGAAATAGTTGCAGCAGATTTGTCAATTGTCGGGTTTCCGCTTCGTAGCGACGTAACCTGCTGAGCCCCTGCGCGCGCAGCATTTTCTGCTGCATCGGTAGCTTCTGCTCTGGCAGCGATCATCCGTCCTCCATCGAACGCCAATCCAGCACACGCGACAAAGGTCATCGACAACACAACCACGAATCCAGAGATCGACCCCCGCTCATTTCGGCTTGGATCACTCACGGAATCCTCCACGCATCAATGACCTCAATTGATGACGCACTCACCTGGTCTGGCAATAGCCCAAGCAATTCGGTTCCATCAACTCGAACAAAACACGAGACACGAACTTGGACAGCAGATACTCCGCCAGTATCTACATCGTCAACATTGATTGAAAGCTTCTTACAGGAAACTCCTGTGAGCATAAGGTCGGTCTCAACTGCAGATTTGGCGGCTGACACCATTTTGGACTGATTTGCAAGCGAACCTGCTCGCGCACCTTGATCGGCTGCATGTTGCACCTGAACCTTTGCTTCACTCAAACGTCCCGAGTGGACTCCAAAAAGCACCATCACCATGAGTGCCGGAGCAAGGAGAACCATCTCAACGGTCAAACTTCCCTGTTCAGTTCTCACCTTTCTGCCTCCAAAACAAATCTCTCCAATGGTTCAGAAGCAGATCGAGTTACAGATGTTGGGAATAACGGAAGAATTGAAGGAACACTCAGTGATACTTCAACTTGAATCTCGCTAATTCCCCTACGTACAACTGGAGTTTTTCCTTCGGACGCTCGCAGTTCTGCGGCAGACTTCACAACTGCGGCGATTGCATGAATTTCACTTCCTCCTACAGCAGCCCCCGCAATTGCCCCATCTTGAGCAGCGATCGCAGCGAGTTGAGCCGTATGAAAGTACAGAGTTACCTGAATCCCAAAGAGCAAGAACAACAACAGCACAGGCACTGCGAGCACCGCCTGTGCTGTTGTCTCACCACGATCCATCTCGGCATTACCCAAGGTCTAATGAATTTGCTTTGTCGCGAACACGTGACGTAATCGTCGCACCAACTGCAATTGCCAAAGCAATCAAAGCTGCGGCCATAACTACCGTTGTTGCACTGACTTCGCCAGATTCCATGTCTCGCTCACGTGAGGCAGCGAACCTGGTCCATAAATACTGAAATTGCATTTTTTGTATTGACATAATTCCCCTTTGTAGAACTCGAATTTCATTAACAAACCAAATGTGAAGAGTTATAGACCCCCAATCACGAGAGTTACTGCGGGATATCCGATCAACACGATGAACGCAATAAAGAGCAGGACCATGGGAAGCCCCATGCGCTCTGTTGCAGCATTTGCAGAAGCTTCAACCTCGCTCATTTGGCGGTAGCGCAAAGATTCCGCGCGTGCAGCGAGCGAGGTTCTGATCCGAGCGCCATGCTCTCCTGCAAGTTGAATTGATCCTGCAATTTCCTTTATTTGTGCCAATGCGTAGGTATCTCCTAGCCGTGAAAGTTCGGTCCAAGGAGACGTCCTTGTACTTTGAGCGATCGTGAGAGCACGTCGAATCTGCTCAAAGGACCACCCATCGCCGGACTCGGCTGCAGCAATAAGGGCAGTCTCAGTTCCCGCGCCGCCCGCAAGCAAAATATTGGTCAGATCAAGAAAACTTGAAAAGGAGTGAAGAAACGAACGGCGTCTCGCCTTGGACAACTGACGAATTTTGTATTCCGGATACATGAAGCCAGAAGTCATGGCGATCAAAGGAACCACAATGATCATTCCAAGCGAGATGTTTGTTCCTGCGGTTTGTGCAAGAACTAGAAAAAGTCCAGAAAATCCTGCGCCAATTACCAGCCCTGTCAGTTTGCTTGCTACCAGTGATGAGGCATTGATATTGCAGATCAATAGATCAGAGTTCAATCGTGAATTGGTGTTACGACGCATCGAATTGATGCTGGTTCTAATCAGATATTTAATTACATACTTGACTCGATCTACAACAGAAGACGCAACGCACAGAACCACTCCGATGGAAATCAATATTCCAAGGGCAATTGCGCGAATCATGTGCTGAGCACCATGCGTCGACGAACAAAGCGTTCAGGCTCAATAATCTTCGCCATGCTTTGCATCAGCGAAAGCGACACCGCAAAAACACCAAGGATCCCTGAAAGCACTACTTGACCCTGGATCGACGAATACGGCTGCAAATAAGGTCGATTGAACAGAAACAATCCCAATACGAACAAAGCAATCACCGTTGCGATGATTTTCACCGCACTTCGAGTTCGTGCCCTACCCACCCACACCCTGCTACGCATTTTGCTCTCATCGCGAGCACATTGAGCGATTTGAGTAAGCAGCATTCCAAGATCACGAGCTTGATGCTGCGAAGCAGTTACCAACGCTGCGACAACAAAATCTGCTGTCGAGTTATTCACCTCATCGCCGAATCTTCGTAATCCGTCCTCAAGAGACCCGTAACCAATATATGAAGCAAGTTTCTTGACTTGAGTCTGCAATACAAGTGGCGCATGTACAGAGGTAGCAACAATTGCTTGCTCTAATCCATGTGCACCAGCCAACGTGTCTCGCAGTTGTTCTGTCCAGGTAGCTATGCCATCTACGAGTTCTTGTTCGTTTCTCGTTTGGATATACGGTCGACCGATTCCAGGGATAGCCGCAACAAGCAGTGCCACGGACCCTGCAACAACCGCCCATCCGGTCACAACAAGCATCACTACAAATGCAAATGGAATTGCTAATTGGGCCAATCGAAACTGAAAACTTCTCAGTCCAACAAGATTCAGCCAAGTTGACTGCACGCCTCGGGGAATGAGTAGAAGAAAGACTCCAAGCCCTGCTGTGGCGCCGCTAAGCAGCATCAGAAAAACCGTCATCGCAGCATCTCTTCGCGGAAACCAAATTCT
>JAURLB010000139.1 GCA_030831445.1 Candidatus Nanopelagicales bacterium
TATTCGGACTCTCGCCATTGAGTCAGCCATTGCACCTAATTCTGCGAGCTGCTCACCTTCGAGGTTCTTTGTTACCGCTCCAATTGGAAAAACATCACAGAGTCCGGCGGCCTTTGCAAGATGCCAGACTTGTTCCACTACACCTGCCGTGTCACCTACGGGTGAAGTATTTGGCATGGCGTGTAACGCCGTAAAGCCACCGCGTGCACCAGCCAGCGAACCAGATAAAACTGTTTCGCTTTCTTCAAAGCCCGGCTCTCGAAGATGCGTATGCAAATCAACGAGTCCTGGCAACAGCACACCTCCAGCGCAATCAATTCCTTTTGGCATAGATCCCGCAGGCTGAATACCAGTAATCACCTCATCGGCAATTTCTATATCTGCAAAATTTGAACCCAGAATGTTGACATTATTGAGAATCACAATGTTTCTCCCGCCAAGATATGAAAAAGTACTGCCATTCGAATGAGAACCCCGTTTGCAACTTGCTCGACAATCACCGACTGTTTGCTATCGGCAACTGTCGCGGATATTTCCAAACCTCTATTCATTGGGCCCGGATGCATCACGATTGCGTGCTCTGGAAGTAGTGCCAAACGTCGTGCATCCAACCCGTAGCGCTTTGAATATTCCAACTCGCTGGGAAAGTACGAATCTGACATTCGCTCTGATTGAATTCGTAGCATCATGATTGCATCGAGTTTGGGTAATACATCATCAAGGTTGAAATGCACTGAACAAGGCCATGTTTCAACCCCAATTGGTAATAATGTTGGTGGTGCAATTACATGGACTCGTGCGCCAAGTGACGAGAGTAAGAAGATGTTGCTTCGTGCGACTCTTGAGTGAAGAATGTCTCCAACGATTGCAATTTCTTTTCCACTAAGGTCACCGCCGATCTCGCCAAAGTGGTTTCGTAGAGTGTATGCATCGAGTAGCGACTGAGTAGGGTGTTGGTGCGTGCCATCCCCTGCATTAATCACTGAACCTGAAATCCACCCCGCATTGGCTAATCTATATGCGGATCCGCTTGCAGGATGCCGCACAACGATTGCATCGGCTCCCATTGCCTGCAAGGTGAGTGCTGTGTCTTTCAAGCTCTCCCCTTTTGACACACTAGAACCTTTTGCACTGAAATTAATGACATCTGCAGATAAACGTTTTGCTGCTGCTTCGAATGAAATGCGAGTTCTAGTTGAATCTTCAAAGAATAGATTGACAACAGTAAATCCACGCAATGTTGGTAATTTTTTAGCACCACTTAACTCGGCCATTCGAGTTGCAGTATCAAGCAACGTGATAATCTCTTCCCGAGTCAAATCCTCACTGGACAATAAATGTTTCACGCGCCGCCTCCAATGTACACAGCATCCTCACCATCTATTTCAGCCAGGTGAACGATCACTTTTTCATCAAGTGACGTTGGTAAGTTCTTGCCAACATAGTCGGCTCGAATCGGAAGCTCTCTATGCCCGCGATCTATTAAGACTGCAAGCTGAACAGTACGTGGTCTTCCAAACTCATTCAGAGCATCAAGTGCTGCTCTGACAGTACGGCCAGAAAAGAACACATCATCTACCAGAATCACCAATGAATTCTCGATGCTTCCGTCAGGAATTTGAGTTTGCATCAAAGTACGCATAGGTTGTCGGCGCAAATCATCGCGAAAGAGCGTGATATCTATTGTTCCAACTTGAACAGGATGTTCTTGAATTAACGCTAAGTTATTGGCCAGACGTTCGGCAATGAAAGCACCACGAGTTGGAATGCCAAGGAGAACTACGTCTGAGGCACCTTTAGATCGTTCAACAATTTCATGAGAAATACGTGTAAGTGCGCGGGTGATTTCACTCGCGTCTAAAACTAGGCGTGCGCCAACAATGTCAGACATTCGGGCCTTCCCCGCCTCTCTGGACGGAATTTAAAGGTGAGGGAACTCTAGCAGGAAAAAGTTTTGCCCCGCCAATCGAACTGGGGTGTGTTTAGATGCCTGCTTCGTCGTCGCCGACAATGTGAACCCGCAGGCCATTTGTTGAACCCGTGACGCCAGGAGGAACGCCTGCTACCAACACGATTCGCTCGCCGGCAGTTACTCGATCTATGTCTAGCAGTGCTCTATCGACCTGCTGAACCATGTCATCAGTGTGGGTGACAGGTTTTACGAGAAATGTTTCTACGCCCCAACACAGAGAAAGTTGCGAACGAGTTCGTGGTCGAGACGTAAATGCAAGAATTGGCGTCGCGTGTCTATGTCGGGCCATGAGTTGCGCACTTTTCCCGGTTTCCGTGAAGGCCACCAAGTAACTGGCGGCTACTTTCTCTGCAATGACACCAGCGCTATGTGTAACAGCTTTTGCCGTGCTCGTTGATCCTTCTTTTGGAAGTCTTGGCAAACGCTCAAGTGCCTGTGCCTCAACATGCTCGATAATTTTCGACATAGTTTCCACAACCAGGCTGGGATGCTCGCCAACGCTCGTTTCCGCTGACAACATGAGCGCATCTGCCCCATCCAGCACAGCATTAGCAACATCGCTTGCTTCAGCGCGAGTTGGCCTACTTGAGTTCACCATCGAATCAAGCATCTGAGTGGCAACAATAACTGGTTTACCTGCGATTCTCGAGAGGGTTACACATTGCTTTTGAACAAGCGGAACTTCTTCAAGTGGCAACTCAACGCCGAGGTCACCTCGAGCCACCATGATGCCATCGAAGCTTTCTACAATCTCCGCTAAATTCGCAACCGCTTGAGGTTTTTCAATTTTCGCAATAACTGGAAGTCTCATTCCTTCTTCATCCATAATTCTATGAACATCAATGATGTCTTGGGCACTTCTCACAAAGGACAAAGCCACCATGTCAACGCCGGTTCTCAAACCCCAACGCAAATCATCTATATCTTTTTCACTCAAGGCAGGAACGCTCACCGCGACCCCGGGCAAGTTAATTCCCTTGCTGTTACTTATGACTCCGCCTTCAACTACTTTGGTAATTACCTCAGGTTTTTGTACAGTCGTCACTTGGAGTGAAATTTTTCCGTCATCAATAAGAATTCTGTCACCGGCAGCAACATCATCACACAAACCCTTATAGGTGGTGGAACATTTTTCTGAGTCGCCTTCATAATCTGCGGTGGTTATTGTGAATACTTGTCCAGATTCGAGTGTTTCGCTGCCGTTTTTGAATTTGCCAACGCGAATTTTCGGGCCTTGCAGGTCAATAAAAATTCCAACACCTTTGCCTAACTTGTCTGCCGCGGTGCGCACGGCTGTATAGCGAGCAAGGTGATCTTCATGTGAACCGTGGGAGAGATTCAGTCGAGCGACGTCCATACCAGCAAGAATCAAACTTTCTAATTGTTCAACAGTTTCAGCAGCTGGGCCTAAGGTGCACACTATTTTTGCACGTCGCACTGAAATCCTTCCGGTCGCTTTGAGTGCCTTATCGTAGTTACTCTAAAGAAGTAAACCCGTCATTGAAGATTTTGCGTGCTTCGTTTTGAACGAATGAACCACATCAGGGACATTAGTCCAACAATCAATGCAGTGAAGACATTGAGTCGGATTCCTAGAATTAGGTTTGCCGTGTCAATGCGCAACATTTCAATCCAGACTCTCCCCAACGTATAAAACCCAACATAGAGGGCAAAAACTTGACCTTGGCCGAGTTTGAATCTTCGCTCGAGATACACAAGCAGGCCTGCAACTGCAAGACACCATAATGATTCATACAAGAAAGTGGGGTGGAATGTCTCGAATGTCTCGTACCCATCGGGCCGAAATGCGAGATCAATTTCAAGTGCCCACGGTAAAGTCGATGGAGCACCGAATAGTTCTTGATTGAAATAGTTTCCGAAACGTCCAATTGCTTGCGCGAGCGCAACACCGGGGGCAAGAGCGTCTGCAAGCAATCGGATAGAAAAGTTATATTTCTTTGCGGCGTACCAGGATCCAAGGAAACCCAGTGCAATTGCGCCCCAGATACCTAGGCCACCATCCCATATTCGCAGGGCCGCTACAAACCCTCGCCCATTGTCACCAAAATATATTTGCCAGTCGCTTATGACGTGGTAGAGCCGACCTCCAATAATTCCTGCTGGCACTGCAAACATAGCAACATTGATGATGTCTTCAGCTTCACCGCCCTGCGCCATCCATCGCTTTTGCCCCCATTTGATGGCAACAAAAATTCCAATCACTATGAAAAGTGCATAAGCCCGCAGTGGAAACGGGCCTATGAACCATACGCTTTGATCTGGCGATGGGATAAAACTGATCATCAAACTAACTACGCGTTATCTCTCAGCCATTGTTCAAACTCAGCAGCAGAACTTGAAAGCACTTCTTGTGGAACTTGGGTGCCATTGAGTGTCACATACGGCGTGCCTGGAAGTTGTTCTTTCGCAAAAATTGCTTGCGAGTCAACTGCCCATTTCAAATAACGGTCTTCCTTAACGCACGTATCAAAGCTAGAAAGTGCATCACCGGAAACTCCTGCTAATTCGGCGATGTTCACGAAAGCATCATCGGACCACCCGGCAGAACCACCCGGCATGCTTAGAAGCATTCGGTGATAATTGAGAGGGTCAGTAGTGTGTTCAACAGCACACATGAATGAATTTCCCGCTCGAGCTGAGTGCTGGCCCGGAATTCGATCATCAAAGAATGAGGCCTGTCGCATTACCAATTTGAATACGCCTTCATCAGCTAAGCGCTGGATCATTTCCGAGTAATTTGCACTGAACGATTGGCACGCTGAACATTGAAAGTCTTCCCAGATTTCCAATTCACTTCCGGTGCTTGCATCTGGGTTATATGTCCAAGCCAAGGTTTGCTGATCAACAAATGAAGGGATAGTGCCTGCTGACTCGCCGCCAGATCGACTTCCGAAAAAGCCAATGGCGATGATCCCGACGACTACCACACCAACAATTACTGCTCCAATGTAATTGCCAATTGAAACTGACTTTTTAGCCATGCTCAATCCTTTCTACCGTGCCAAGAATAGAGCCCCCTAGGCTAAAACGCTCATCTAACCTTACTTTTGCCACGCATCATTGAGTAAAATTTCGATATCTTGACGTATTTCCAGCACCGTATTGTCTTCCATCCAGAAAACAGGACTCGACTTATCCCTGAGAAATGCAAATAATTGAAGTCCATGCCCCACGTCATAGTTGTAGGTCGGCAAAGGGCGAGGGATGTCCTCAACATGAACTCCAAGGGCAAGTCCAGCTTTCTGGGTCACTTTCATATTTGCTCTGAGTCCAATAAACCTAGGGTTGTGCAAATCCAAATACGTTCGTAGTACTTCGGCCGAGTCTCGGGGTGGATCTGTAGTGATGAAAACAAAATTCACCCGCTCCTGCTGAGATGGCGTCAATCCCCGGATCGCGGCTGCAACGTTTGCAGTTTGCGTGTGGCAAAAACCATCAAAACAATTGGTATATCCAAAGAAGACGATTGTGACGTCCGCTGGCATTTCATCCTCTGGCCAAGAGACACTTCTACCAGCTGTGTCACGAAACTTGGCGTTCGGTAATGCAAACGCTTCGTCAAGATAGCGACCATGAAACATTGTTTGATTCTCTGATAATTCAACGTTCACTTCTGCAAGATGAGAATGCTCACTACTGCAACTTGCTAGCAGGATCATGGCTGTCATCCAAAACGCTATCAGTTTCACTTAACGGTCGCCTCTCGCATGTCTCGAGCAAGTGAGCGAATTTGCACGATTGCTTCATCAATTGACGACGAGTTAAGAACAATCCGAACAAATGCACTTCCAACGATGACACCATCGGCATACGCCGCAACTTCTTTCACGTTCTCAGCACTCGAAATACCGAGTCCTACCGCAATTGGCATGTCGGTAAGTGCTCGAGCGCGAGTTACGAGTTTTTCAGCTTCACTAGAGAGAGATGTTCTCTCTCCTGTCACTCCCATGAGCGATGCTGCGTAAATGAAACCGCGACTTGATTGCGATACCAACTTTATTCTTTCATCGCTTGAAGCTGGTGCGATGAGGAAAATTCTGTCGAGAAGAGCAGCGTCTGTGGCTTCGAGCCAAGGTGCCGCTTCGTCCGGTGTAAGGTCCGGCGTAATGGTTCCAGCTCCCCCAGCTCGCTTTAACTGCTGAGTAAATGTTTCAACTCCGAGTCGTTCAATAAGGTTCCAATACGACATCACTGCCGCCTCTGCACCAGCGTCCACGACGCTTGCAACAGCGTTGAATACATCGTTGGAGGTTACTCCGTGTTTGAGTGCGATATCTGTTGCTTTTTGAATAGTTGGACCGTCCATGAGTGGGTCGCTGTAAGGCCATCCAATTTCAAGAATTTCCACGCCACCATCAACCATTGCCTGCATGATGCGAATTGAGTCTTCTACTGTTGGAAATCCCACCGGAAAATACCCAATAAAAACAGCACGTTGCTCATTGCGCGCACGCTCAAACACAGCTTCAAGGCTCATAGTTGTCCAGTTTTGGTGAACCATTCGCGTGCTGTCTCTACATCTTTATCGCCACGACCCGAGAGATTGATAAGAATGCTTGCATCTTCTCCAAACTTCTCTTTGAGATACGGAGCAATCTGGAGTGCGCCGGCAAGCGCGTGTGCCGTTTCA
>JAURLB010000140.1 GCA_030831445.1 Candidatus Nanopelagicales bacterium
CATTGATCCACGTCACTCCAACTTCAAGTTGCTCGGCTACTCGAAGTGCACGTGCCACATCTGATGTCCAAATTGAAGATGCAAGTCCATACTTACAATCGTTAGCAAGACCTACAACCTCTGATTCATCAGTAAAGAACATCGCTACAAGTACTGGGCCAAAGATTTCATCCTGTACCACACCATCGTGTTGCTTCACATTTGAAAGTAATGTTGGTTCAAAGTAATAACCATTTCTTTCAATAGCACTGCCTCCAGCATGGATGGTTGCACCTCGTGAAACTGCGTCGTTGATGAATCCTTGAACTTTTTCTAAGTGTGCGCGGGAGATGAGCGGTCCAATGTCAGTTGCGGCATCATGCGGATCACCAACGAGAATTGCTCGTAACACTGATGAGAGCTTTTCTATTGCCGCTTCAAAGATTGAAGCGTGAATATAGACGCGAGTAGCAGCAGTGCAATCTTGCCCTGAGTTGTACGTTGCGCCAAGTGCTACGGCACGTGCCATCTCATCAAGATTGGCATCCTCAAAGACCAATGCTGGTGCTTTACCGCCAAGTTCCAAATGAACTCTCTTAGTTGTCTCGCTCGCATTTTTCATAACCTCAATGCCAGTCTTCGTCGAACCTGTGAGGGAAACCATTGCTATGTCATGATGTGAGGAGAGAAGTGATCCAACATCTGCAGTTCCAGTGACAACATTCAGAAGTCCTTTTGGCAGGCCCGCCTCAATTGCCAGTTCTGCTAAGCGAACTGCGGTGCTCGGGGTTTGCGGAGCTGGTTTCAATATCATTGCATTCCCTGCGGCAAGTGCTGGACCAAATTTCCAAATTGCCATAATCAGTGGAAAGTTCCACGGCGCAATACCCGCCACGACACCAAGCGGCTTCTTCAACATGATTGATGTGAAGCCCTGACTTAAGATGCCTGCACCTGTGCCATCAAGCGAGCGAGCAGCAGATGCAAAAAACCGTAAGTTATCGACAGCAAATGGCAACTCACCGTCCCGAAAGACGGGGACGGGTTTCCCAGTTTCTCTCACTTCGAGTTCGGTGAGGATTTTGGCGTCATTAAGAATGACATCGGCAAACCTCAAGAGCGCAAGGCTCCGCTGACTTGGAGTAAGAGTCTTCCATTCGTTGAATGCCTCTTTACTTGACTCAATTGCTGCCTCTACCTGGGCAAGGGAACTCGCGTTGTAAGCAAAGGTGTCTTCTGGATTGGCAGGATTTATGCGAGTAACACTTTCGCCTTCGCCTTCAATACTCTTCCCGTGAATAAAGCTCATCATCATCCTAACTATTAAATCCAACACCAAAGAAGTCAAGAATTCGTAGCCACAAGCCTCGCTTACCTGTTCTATCTTCTCGTTGTAATTGTTTTCGCGTAAATGCAACAGTCGTAAAACGCAGTGGCTCAGGTGGAAATGGAATCGGAGATTTTCTCACCATTTCAAAGTTAAGTAACTCAGACTTTGGATTCAAAAGAAGATCCAGTGCTACTTGGGCACCAAATCGAGATGAACCTGTACCAAGACCTGTGAACCCGATTGCGTAGGACACTTTGTTATTCATAGTCGTTTTGAAGTAGGGAGTGAATCGCGATGTGGAGTCAATGAGTCCAGCCCACTGGTACTCAAATCTCACACCTTCAAGTTGAGGAAATGTGTCGATGAACTGACGAGCGAGCAGTTGATGTGACTCGGGCCGAACTTCTCGCTTGGCCGAAGAATCGTTTCCATAGTAATAGTTAGCATCGTATCCTCCCCACAAAATTCTGTTGTCTGGAGTTTTGCGATAGTAGTGAAATTGGTTACCCATGTCTGTTACACCTTGGGATTCGTTCCAACCAAGTGACGCAAGTTGAGAATCCGACAATACTTCTGTAGCAAGCACGTGATCAAAAAGTGGTAACACTCTTCTTTGAACACTTTTGATGAGCGGTGGAAAAGCGTTGGTTGCCAAAATAGCATAGCGACTTTGTATCGTGAAGTTATTGCAGCCGAGTCGAAGGCCTAGAGCATCATGTTCAATTGAATCAACTTTGGAGTGTTCATAAATCCTCACCCCCAGATTTTTTGCGATCTTCGTTAATCCGACGATGAGCTTCACTGGATTGAAGAGTCCGCTACCTGTTCGAATCCGAATTCCACCGAGATATGTTGGTGAAGCAATATCGTGTCGCATTTCTTCTCTTGATAAGAGAGTGACATCTTCACCGAATTCTTTTTGAATCCTATAGGCCGAATCCAGCATCCCAACCTGCACCTCATTCACGGCAACTGATGACTTTCCACAGTATTCAAAGTCTGCATCAATGGAGTGGTGAAAGAGAAAGTTTTGAATTTCTTTGAGATTTTCGCGACCCAACGTCACGAGTGTTTCGATGTCTTTGGGCCAGAGTTTCTGGCCATGGGCGTGGCCATGGGTGAGACTCTCCGAGATGAAACCACCATTTCGCGAAGAGGCTGCATACCCAATCGTTGCCGCATCAACCACAGTGACATCGAGGTGGGCGTA
>JAURLB010000141.1 GCA_030831445.1 Candidatus Nanopelagicales bacterium
CGGCTTCTATAAGAAATTCGGATTGAGACATAATATCTTTAGGCATAAGAAGGGGATAGTAACAACTCAAGAAGGTTGTTACGTACTCGGTCCTACGGCCAGTTAAATGTCAAACCGCAGTCATTGCATTTGTAATACATGACTGCAATGTTCCAGTGTTGCTTGACATTGAAGCTTCTGCAGACAGGGCATCGAGGCATCAAATCTTTGTTTGGCATACCCAAAAAATAGAGCCGATATCTGACATTGTGTCCGAGGGGGGACTTGAACCCCCATCCCCTTGCGAGGACTAGCACCTCAAGCTAGCGCGTCTGCCTATTCCGCCACCCGGACAAGTTTGGAGAGGTTAAGCGTAGCAAGTCTGGACATGGCTTCAGAAATTGGCAGACTTGCCCAATGACTTACACACCAATTACAGATATCGATAGCGAAGTAACCTCACTTGTGTCTCAACTAATTCAAGTTGATTCGACAAATTTCGGAGACGACACTGGCCCGGGCGAAGCCGAGGTTGCAGAGTGCGTCGAAGCAATGCTGCGTGAAGTTGGATACGAACCGGAGCGATTTGAAACCTCTTCGTCTAAGCGTCAAGGAGTTTTTCTACGGATACCAGGGGAAGATCCAACTCTGCCGGCGCTTCTCGCTCATGGGCATCTCGACGTCGTTCCTGCAGTCGGTAAGTGGTCGCACAATCCATTTGGCGGCGAAATACATGACGGCATGGTGTGGGGTAGAGGCGCAGTGGATATGAAAGATGGGGATGGAATCTTGTTAAGTGTCGTACGAGCTTGGAAACGACACGGAATCAAACCTCGTAGAGATATCGCTCTCTTGTTCTTGCCAGACGAGGAAGCGGGTGGTCGCCATGGAGCACATTGGTTGGTGGATAACCGGCCAGAATTCTTTGAAGGTGTGAGTGAAGCTGTTGGAGAGGTGGGTGGATTCTCTTTTCAAGTGAACAAAGATCTCAATCTCTACTTCATTCAAACTGCAGAGAAGGGTATCCGCTGGATGCAGTTGATTGCTGAGGGAAAAGCTGGACACGGTGCGATGCACAATGATACGAATGCAGTAACGGAATTAGCTGAGACTGTGAGTCGTATTGGAAAGCATCGATTTGAACGCAGGCTCACTAAGACCAATATTGCATTAGTCAAAGCTATCTCTGAAGCTTTCAATCTTGATATTGATCCGAGTGATGTGGAAAGTTTGGTGAAAGTTTTGGGGCCAACCGCACGAACAATTGGTGCGTCCTTTGCTAACACAGCAAAACCTACAATGCTTGAAGCGGGTTATAAAGTCAACGTGGTGCCAGGTGAAGCTACAGCGATGATAGATGCTCGTGTTTTGCCCGGTTTTGAAGATGAATTCGATCTAGAATTCAACAAGCTCCTAGGCGAGAACGTTCGACGTAACGATGTAATTTCAGATATTGCGCTCGAAACTGAATTTGAAGGAGCGATGGTGGACTTGATGGCAGCGTCGCTGTCTGCTGAAGACCCGAATGCTCGGACCGTCCCGTATCTGCTCAGTGGCGGCACGGATGCAAAAGCTTTCGCACGACTCGGGATTCGATGTTTCGGCTTTATCCCATTGCAGTTACCGCCTGAACTGGACTTTGCCGCACTCTTTCACGGTGTGGATGAAAGAGTGCCGGTGGCATCATTGGAGTTCGGCGCAAGAGTGATGGAACGGTTTTTGCGTCAAGCTTGATGCGCACGAATTACATCATTCAAGGCGTCTCGAATGGTTTCGGGTAGATCAAAATCTATTTCGCTCAAGATCGCTCGAAGTTGAGCAACTGTACGTGGACCAATGATTGCAGCCCCAACCTGTTCTTGATTGAGTAGCCACGCTAGAGCGATAGTTGATGAAGAAACACCCAGTCCTTGGGCAGCTTTTTCAACGGCTTCTACTATTGCAAGATTTGAAGGTGTGAAATATTTCTTGGTTCTAGCCTGCAGATGCGGCGATGCGGCCCTCGAGTCTGCAGGAATCGTTGCTCGATATTTCCCAGTCAAAACTCCACTTGCTAATGCTGCAGTTGCAAAAATTCTTCGATTTTTCGCGGCTACTTGTTGTAAGCGTTCTTCCGCTTCTCCATCTAAAAGTGAGTAGTTAAAGTGTTCTCCAGCGTAGAGTGCATCACGCATATCGGCTTGAAGTCTTACGGATTTCCACGCCGGAACATTGCGAAACATCACCCCATCGACTTTTCTATCGTCGTAAAGCTTGATGATTTCCTGCGAAATATTTGGCCACATTTCCAACGACATTATCGGTTCGACAACAAGGTAATCAATGTGATCAATTTCCAGCGAGACCAGAATGCTTTGAACTTTGTCAACAAAAAGTCGCCGATTCTCATTCGTTTGTAGATGTAGCGAAATCTGGTAAGAGTCTCGAGGTTTGCCCTTGAGGGCTACTTGAATAATCTGAAACACATTCGGGTTGAATTCTGCGGATGTATCAACAAGTGAACCACCAGCTTCGAAAAAAACTTCAATCTGTTCACGAGCTTCAAAGTCATCAGTATCTCGTCCCCAAGTAAGGGAGCCAAGGCCAAGTGCGCTTATAGGTCGACCTTGAAACAAGCGAGTTTTCATAACCGAAGCGTAATAGCAATGCCGGTGTCCACTAGATTTCGCGTGTGATGGATTGGGTTCAGGCGCTTGCTCTGGGAGTGGTACAAGGATTGACTGAATTCCTTCCAATCTCGTCGACTGCTCACGTCTTTATTTTTTCAAAAATATTCGGCTGGGGAGACCCGGGTGCTGCCTTCTCCGCGATTATTCAAATCGGAACAGAAATGGCAGTCATTATCTATTTTCGCAAAGATATTACTGAAGTTTTTAGGAATATATTGAAAGCAGTAACCGACAAGCAATTCCGAAGAAGTGGTGATGCGAAAACTTCAATCGCACTTGTTGTTGGAAGCTTTCCAATACTTGTTATTGGTTTCGCTTTGCGTGACCTCATTGAAACAGATGTCCGTAATCTCTACCTAGTCGCAACCATGCTCATCGTGTTTGGAGTCATTCTTCTGCTAGTAGAGCAGTATTCAAGACCTCGGGATACTCAAGATCTCACATATAAAGCGAGCATGCTCATCGGGCTATCGCAAGCCCTTGCGCTCATACCAGGAGTATCCCGGTCTGGCGCAACTATTAGCGCAGGTCTAGCACTTGGCTATAGCCGTAACCAGAGCACTCGATTCGCATTTCTTCTTGCTATTCCGGCCGTATTTGCTTCGGGACTTTTCGAATTGCGTCATGGATTCGACGGGGAATTTTCTTGGGGAACAACTCTTCTTGCAACCATTGCGTCATTTTGCGTTGGCATGCTTGTTATTCGTTGGTTTATGAGATTTATCTCAAAATACAGTTTCTCGATATTTGGTTGGTATCGAATTATTCTTGGAATATCGATATTGCTCGCTCTTAGTTCAGGTCTACTTGCCTAAAATCTATTTTCAATTACGCTCTGAACGTGCCAGTACTGTATCTCGTGCGTCATGCCCAGAGCACCGCGAACGCTGAGGGAATACTTGCTGGAAAACTACCTGGCATAACTCTCGACAAAACTGGGAAAAAACAAGCAGAGAAATTAGCAAAATTTCTCGCGACGATTGATTTTGAAAAAGTCATTGCAAGTCCGTTAGAAAGAACGCAAGAAACTGCAGCGATACTTCGGCCGGATGCAGAGGTGAAGCTCGATTACAGGATCGCAGAATGTGACTATGGAGACTGGTCAGGCCAGAAGATCGAACAGCTCCAAAAAGAGGACTTGTGGAAAACAATTCAGCGACAACCCTCGATTGTGACATTTCCAGGTGGTGAAGCAATGAGCGATATGTTTGCTCGTGCTTGGAGTGCGATTGAATTTTGGAATGAGGAGATACAAGGAAATTACCTGATGGTGAGTCATGCTGACGTGATAAAAGCCATCGTAGCCCAGTCACTAGGTATGGAACTCGATAATTTTCAACGTATCGCGATCCGACCGGCAAGTTTGACGGTCATTTCTTTCAATCCACAGCCAATGTTGATGCTGCTCAATTTTGGACTTGATAATATAAAAAAATCACCGAACAAACCAGTGCCGGGGGGAGGGAAGTAAATGCGCATCTTGTATGAATTTAGCCAACCTGAACGTTTTGTGGTGGGGACTGTTGGGTTGCCCGGCGAACGCGCATTTTATTTACAGGTTTCAAATCAAAAAAGGGTAGTGACTGTCGCGATAGAAAAAGGTCAAGCCAGCGTTCTCGCAAATGGGCTTGAAAAACTCTTGGAGGATCTTCATAGGATGGGTCAAGATGTACCGATGGTTGAACCGGGTGATCTTGATTTAGAGCCACTTGAATTGCCAGTAGATCCTGAATTTGTTGCGTACTCAATGGGTTTGGCTTGGAATGCTGAAGCTGAGCTCCTCACGCTTGAAATACACGCCGAATCCGATGAAATCCCAGATGTAGAGGAAAATCCTGATAGCGGACCTGAATGTTTACGCGTACGGATTAACTTGTTACAAGCACGTTCGTTTATCTCTCGCACACAAAAAGTGGTAGCGGCAGGCCGACCTTTGTGCACATTTTGCCAATATCCAATTGACCCGCAAGGTCACGTATGTCCTAGGTCCAATGGATTCAGACGCGGAATTTAATAGTTTAGAACCTGCCGATTGGCAGATTGTTGGGCGCATCCCGCAATCAAGTAACAATGCGTTATTGATTGAAAACAGTGGCATTCAAGGTGTTTACAAATCTGTCAGGGGGGAGCGTCCTTTATGGGACTTTCCCAGTGAAACGCTAACGAAGAGAGAAATGCAGGCGTTCCTCATTGATCGCCATTTTGGGTTTAACCTCATTCCCTCCACCATTTGGATTGAAACCGATGAACTTGGGCCAGGAATCATTCAAAGATTTATCCCTAATGCTCAGTCATCTGATGTCCGATTGATAGGTGAGGATGTAGATGCGCAGGATTGGATAACTGTAGTGAAGGGCGAAATCGACGAAGAGGAGATTTTCCTCCAACATACAACATACGAGGATGTCTTCCATGCAGCAGTATTCGACGCGCTAATCAATAATTCTGATCGAAAAGCGGGTCATCTCTTGCGAGATGCCACAAAAAAACTTTGGCTCATCGACCACGGCGTAAGTTTTCATATAGAAGACAAGTTACGGACAATTCTTTGGGGTTGGATCGGAGATCACATTCCTGGATCATTACATGAGACATTACAGGAGTCTCTCAAAAATTCAGAATGGCGAAATTCTTGGCTGTTGAACGAACAGGAACTCGAAGCATTTGAGTCGCGCATAAAAATGCTACTGGTGCAAGGAATGCCGGAGCCCAATTCGAATTGGCCATCATTGCCCAGCCCTATCTATTGACCTTAGGTAGGCTATTTGCGTGAAGTCATGGCCAGAACTTGATATCCCGGCAATTCCAGTTACGGTGGGAGAAATCTCTCTTCTCGATGCTTTGTCCGGAGAAGTCCGTAGATTCATTGTCCCGAGTGACACGAGTTATATCTATGTATGCGGAATTACCCCATACGACTCAACCCACATCGGACATGCAACAACATATGTGTTTTTTGATGTATTGCACAGACTTCTACGTGCAACACAAAAACCTATAGTCATGATCGAAAACATAACAGACATAGATGATCCTCTGTTCAAGAAAGCGAAAGAATTGGGAAGGGATTGGCAAGAGCTTGCCTCGGAGCAAGTTTCAAGATTTAGCAAAGATATGACACTGCTTCGAGTTTTGCCACCACAAAACTTTATTGCAGTATCAGAAAGTATGGATGCTCTACTGCTTCACATTCAAGAGTTGATTCAAAATGGCGCTGCGTATTTTCTAGACGGAGATGTCTACTTCAAATATCAAGGCAGCATGGCTACGGAAGACGAAATGAGAATCTTTAAAGAACGCGGTGGAGATCCAGAGCGTTCAAATAAGCTTCACCCGCTCGACTCTGTTCTTTGGAAAGTGACCGAAGAATCGCCAAATTTTCCCTCGCCGTGGGGAGCTGGTAGACCCGGTTGGCATATTGAATGTGTGAGTATTATCGAGAAATTCGCACAAAAGTCTTTACTTGTTCAAGGTGGGGGTAGCGATTTGAAATTTCCACATCACACGATGAGCCATCAACAATTTTGTAAATTGACATCGCATTCCCAGCTTGCTCACGTGTATTTTCATGTGGCAATGGTTATGTATCAAGGTGAGAAAATGAGCAAATCACTTGGGAACTTAGTTTTCGTCGATGAATTGCTGCATCAAGGTGCGTCGGCTATGGAAATTCGCTACGCAATTCTTATGCAAGACTACAACCTCGAATGGGAGTGGAAATCAAACATTCTTGAAGAGGCGCGTATTCGATACGCAAGGTTAATTGCGGCCCTCTCATGCGAAAACACCGCTGATGGGGAGAACACCGTCCAGGAAATAGTCAAACTCTTATGTGACAACTTAAACACCCCAGCGTCCCTCGATATTTTGGATCAATGGGCGAAAAACACACTTTCTGGATCGGGTAAACACTCACATGCGGGAGTGGTTGCACGAACTGTTGATGCGCTCTTGGGGATTGGGGCATGATGTTTCTTTCAGACCAATTGCATTCTGAATTATTGAAACACAAAG
>JAURLB010000142.1 GCA_030831445.1 Candidatus Nanopelagicales bacterium
AATCGTGGGTGATCACCATGGACAACGACACCTATATTGGTGATCTACATGGCTTCGTCGGGCAACTTGCGCCCGAAATTCAGTCAAACGTGATCGTCCGACTGCATCATCATTCGGCTTTATATGACGCTAGCCATTCCGAGCGGTGGAGAAGTTTTGATCCAGATATTGCCCTTGATGAAGGTGAATCCTCAATTGACGAGTTGAGGAAACATAGCCGGATTGCTGTGTGCACGACATTGGGTACGTCCGAGATTGAACAGTTTGGAAGAAACTTTCCAACGATGCTGATGCTTGATCCTTTGACCCATCCAATTCGCAGAGATTGTCAGGATTTTTTTTCAATGATGAAGAAGGTGGGTTTACTGCACGAGTCGCCTCAGGACGCGGCGTTATATCTAGGAAATATCTGGAATGATACCGACAAGTGGTGGAATCAAGACGATGTGCAGGCGGTAGTTAAGCAGTATTTGGCTCGGTTTGGCAGGGAGAGTGATCGTCCGTTACGCGAAATTCGAAAAACACTGATTTCAATATGTCGGACTTAGCGCACAATAATTCGCAGCAACAGTGGGTATTTGCAAATAAGTGATAGTCAACCCTTGTGATACTAAGTCTGAGACAACCTTTGGATGGTTTTCAGATATCATCGTATTTTCGACTTACAAAATAGGCTATTGGGGCAATTAGTTCTCACCTAATTAACTCAACTTGGGTTGGCTTTGATTATGTCAAAAAGGGATTATGTCAAATAACGGTAAACAAGTTTTGGTAATTGGTGCTGGGCCAGCTGGGCTGACTGCTGCATACGAGCTCCGTCGCAAAGGAGAATCATGCATCATTATTGAAGCCGATGATGTCGTTGGGGGAATATCTAGAACCGTCGTAAGAAATGGATGGCGTTTTGATATCGGTGGCCATAGATTTTTTACAAAGGTTCCCCGAGTTGAAGCCTTTTGGCATGAGGTATTAGAGGACGAGCGTTTTCTACTTAGGCCCCGAATGAGCAGAATTTTCTATCGGGGGAAATTCTTTGATTATCCTCTAAAGGCCTCAAACGCTTTAGGTAATTTGGGCGTTATTGAAGCCATTCGATGCGTACTTTCCTACGTGTGGGTGCGAATGCGACCACCCAAAGACCTCACGACATTTGAAGGGTGGGTCGCTTCTAGGTTTGGTTGGCGTCTTTACCGGATTTTCTTTAAAACGTACACGGAGAAGGTTTGGGGCGTTCCAGCGCATGAGATTCAGGCTGATTGGGCTGCACAAAGAATTAAGAACCTTTCGCTGTTTAAGGCGGTGATGAACGCAGTTCTGCCGAAACGAGGATCCACAGAAATCACGTCGTTGATCGATCGATTTCAATATCCTGCGTTGGGACCAGGAATGTTGTGGGAGGAGTGCGCAAAACTGGTAACTGAATCCGGTTCAACTATTGAATTCAAATCAAGAGTGTGCGAGATTCGAAACATTGGGAATCGGTTGATGTCGGTTGAGTATTTATCAAAATCTGGCGAACGGACCTCAGTTGAGGTCAAAGCCGTTGTTTCATCAATGCCCCTACCGGATTTGATTCGGGCGATAAGCCCAGCTGTTCCAAATGATGTTTTAGAGGCTGCGAATGGATTAATCCATAGAGACTTTATGACTATTGCTTTAGTTTTGCCAGATGTAAGTATCTTCCCCGATAATTGGATTTACATCCATGATCCATCAGTAAATGTTGGTCGGATTCAGAATTTTCGGTCGTGGTCGCCATTCATGGTGAAAGATGGATTTACTTGCTTGGGTCTGGAGTATTTCGTAAACAAGGGTGACGAACTTTGGGAGATGGCCGACAAAGACCTAATTGATCTTGGCATCAAGGAACTTGCTTCACTAAACATTGTTGATACAACTACGATCATCGAAGGGCACGTTGTTCGAATGCCCAAGGCGTACCCCATGTATGACGCTGGCTACCAGAAAAATGTAGATCTCATTCGGAATTGGTTGTCTGCCAACCTGCCAGATGTATATCCAGTTGGTAGGAATGGTATGCATCGTTACAACAATCAAGATCATTCGATGTTGACTGCAATGCTGGCCGTTGAGAACATGTATGGTGCGCAAAACGATATTTGGTCTGTGAACGTTGATGATGATTACCATGAGGAAAAAAAGGATTGATACTTCGGTGAATGGTGAGATAACTGGAAAGTCATCTCGAGAACAAGCATTTGACGGTCGATACATGTTTGTGTTTGTCACACTCATTCCTGTTTTGTTTTGGTTGTTAATAGCCATTTTCCCTGCGGACAAGAGAGAATCAATTGAGCTCGCCGTGCCTATAGCGGCAATGGTTTTGTCGATTTGGGCAGGATCGTTTATCAAAGCGGGCAGTAGGGAATTGTCCCAACGGGCTCAACTGTTCTTGATCGTTTTGACAACATTGGGTGTCGCATTCCAGTCTGCAATCTCTGGGAAAGGCAAGTTCCCCTACCTTTGGAATGGTTTTGGTGTCAAGTTAATTGTTAGCGCATTGCTGGCGACAGCGTTGCTTACTACGCGGTATCCGTATCAAATATTGACAGCTATCCGAGATAGATCATTGTTAGAAAAATTTCTCTCGGCAGTGGGTCTGTTCATCTTCGCATTTGTCTACTTACCAGCGTTTATTCAACCTTCGTGGGGAATCATAAACATTGGCGACGCTACCCACCAGGTGTTGGAGGAAATCTCAGGCCCAATTGTGGGAAATTTCCCTGGAGTCAATGCTGTCTCCACTTATACAACGATATTGGGCGTTCCCTTGACGTTGTTGCGGCTATTCAACTTAGGAAACCAAACGCAAATGTCTTTGGTATTGGTCTGGGTCAACCTACTCGTTTTGGCTGCACCGGTATTCATGGTTCTGACTTTTCGACTCATCAGTAAGTCGAAGAACTGGTTCTGGTCGACAATGATCGTTGTTCCAATTCTGATGGTGTCGGGTAGTTGGTCTGCTGCATCATCAAATACTGAATCACTTTCAATGATTCCTGGGCGCACATTGTTACCGATAGTTCTTGGATTCTTTCTCGTGCGGGCCGTGAGATTGGATGACTGGAAAGGCAACATGCGTGCTGCTGCTTTTCTCGGAATTCTTGGTGTAATCGTTGCGATGAACAACATTGAGTTTGGCGTGCCGGCGCTCGGTGCCATGGTGGTGGTTTCTTTGATTCTGGCTCTTCAATTGCAGGGAGCAGTTCGATTCGTCTGCTATTTAGTTACGGGTGCAGCTGCTGGTTTTCTGCTTTATGTTGGTTATTCCCTGTCGATTGATGGGCCGTATGATCTTGACTTCAGAATTGGTTCGTACGCGGGAAAACCATATTCCCCAGCGGAACTATTTCCAATCCTCAGTCTGCACAATGTGCTTCTTGCTCTTTTCGGATCCGCAATTGCATCGGGGATTATTCGATTACGGAATATCAATTTAGGAAACAAAACTGATGGTTTAGTCGCTGCAGTATGTGCGTTGTATTTTGGGATCTGGGGGTTTGCTTCATTCCCATATTGTTCCTACCGCTGTGTAGATGGACTGTATATGTCGACTCAGGTATACCTGATTCCATCAATCATGTGTGGAGCTGCCCTGTGTGTTTTGCAATTACCAAAGCTAGAGGTGTTGCGAAATGAAAGCCTTTGGGAAAGAATGAGCCACACCCCCTATTTCTTTTTTGCTTCGTTTGCTTTGGTATCGGTCTTGCAAGCTCCCAATCCAATGGATGAGTGGAATCGCGTTTTAAACCGAGCCGGAAACGAACAGTGGGCATCAGATCCACTCCGAGGTCCAGCCGACCAATGGAATATTGAAGAAATTGACTGGATTAGACCCATTGAGATATCTGATCTTGCACGGAAGGTTAATAGCAACGACATTGGATATTTTGGTTATATGGGTAACTCTGTTGAGTTGGCAACAGGGTTGAATAACCTGACACGGATTAACAGCGGAGAGGTTCTGCTCATTAAGGGAACGAATCGTCTGAACGAATTGGCATGTGTTGGGGTAGATGAAACAAGACCAAAATTTGTTGTTGTTTACGGAATCGAGTTTATTTGCGAAGGTTATTCACCATTTGACCAAGTAACTTCATCGGTTCCTGGCCTGGGCGTTTATATAAGAAATGGTTAAGTTGCATTAAGACAATTTTCGGACCAGATCTAAAATTCCGCCTCGTGCAACACGGTTATGGGCAGAAGTCGATTGATCCGAAGTAATTAGTTTGTTCTTTTTGTAGTGGTTGTATGCCTCTAACAACATGTCGTTGTTTGTCAATTTTGGCTGCCAGCCCGCATCATGTTTTAACTTTGTGATGTCAAATTCAAATGAACTTGCAATCATTCGATATTGATAAGGCCCTAATGGAGATAGACGAAGAACATGAAGAATGCGAAGCAAGAAGATTGTTAAACCGCGTGGCAAGTGGACCAACCTTGCACCAGAGTCTGCTTGATTGATTACATGTTGATACGAATCTGCCATAGTCGGAACATCTGAAGACCCGACGTTGTAGGTCCCAGAAAGCTGTTTCTCAAGGGCCAACAAAATTGCCCGGCAGTAGTCGAGGGCATAAACAAATTGGTATCGATTCCTCCCTCCGCCAACGATGTATACCCGTCTGCCTTCTTCGATGAATTGGAACAGAATACCGAGCAAGCCAAGACGACCTGCGGAAACAATTGTTGGTGAACGAAAAATTGTGGTGTCCATACGGGAATTAAATGATTGGACAATCTTTTCACCTTCCCATTTAGACCGACCATATATCTCAATTGGGTTTGGCGGCTCAGCTTCTGTGACGGGGTGATCAAACTCTTCTGCCCACAGGCAGTTGCTCGATAAGAAAACTAGTGAACCGCATCCCGCCTCGATGGCAGTTTCACAAACGATCTTTGTTCCTTCTACGTTCGATGTCCATAATTCATCTTCGCCGGGCCGTTCATGAGCAAGAATCGCCGCCGCGTGGACTACTGCATTTGGTCGTATCGACGCAAACACTTTTGAAAGCTCGAATTTATCTCGTATGTCAGCTTGGGAAAAGCCGTACGAGGTTTTTTGGCGCTGAGGCAATATGTCAACGCCATGAACAGTGTGTCCAGATTCAGTTAGGAATTTGCAGAGTATTTCTCCAAAGAAACCCGATGCACCAGAAACAAGGATGTTCATGACTGAGATCCTAATTTGCTAAGAGTGTTTTGAAAGCATGGCAACTGAATAGTCCCCGCGAAAGTTGATTTGACCTACCTCGACAAAACCAATGGATTGATGAAAGCGCAGCGAACCCGGGTTGGGTGGCTCAAGGTTCACTTCGCAACACAGGGGGTATTCAAGCCTTGACTCCCGCATGAGTTGTTCGATGTGTTGATAGAGCAACTTGCCGAAGCCCATACCTTGAGTTTGAGAGGTAAAGGCAATTCTGTCGAGGTAGACAAACTGCTCATAGCGTTCGCAAAACCAGAGGTAGTTGAGGCTGTCGTACGGGGCATTAGGCGCAAAGGTGATGCAGAAACCGACAAGTGTGTCGTGCTCAACGACAAGTGCGTGTAATGAGTGTTCAACCAAGTAGTGCAACTTCTCGAGGGTCAGTTCACCAAGAGCAGGAACGTTGGAGTTATTGATCTCCAGTACTTTCAAAAAATCCGATGGCGCAATTGGTCGGATGATCGGTTGTGCATTACTCATAGGTAGGACTTAGCATGACACGCATGAGTACACAATTGCCAAATGTCCCGCAGTCGGTTCTGTTTGGGATGGGCTGTTTCTGGGGCGCCGAAAGATTGTTGTGGCAGACAGACGGCGTCATTTCTACATCGGTCGGTTACGCAGGGGGACGCACTCAGAACCCAACGTATAAAGAAGTGTGCTATTTGGATACGGGGCATGCGGAAGTTGTTTTTGTTGAATTTGACCAATCCCAAATCTCGTTTGTTGAACTGCTGAAAGTGT
>JAURLB010000143.1 GCA_030831445.1 Candidatus Nanopelagicales bacterium
CACCACTCAGACAGGACGTAGCCAGCAAGTACTCGATCTATTTCGCGATTTTGATTTCGGTATTTCACTTAATCGCAAACTTAATCGACAATGCTCAGATTGCTGGCTGTGCGCTAATTGTGCTCTTTTGCTTCGTCTTCTTTATCCGTGCAATGGCCACCACATATTTTCGATCACTATTCGAAATCATATTTGGAGCGATTCTCTTCGGTTATCTAGTCCAAATACTCGGCGAAATATTTGGCGCGTGGGCAACTTCGCGGCTCATGCTTTCACTCGCTGCCGCTACCACAATGTTGACCGTAATAGCGAAATCTAAAATTCAAAAATATGATCACTCTTCATTATTTGCATTCGCTGGAGTAACAGCCTTATTTAGCGCTGGCTGGGTATTTCTACTTTCTCTACGTGCAGAAACTCTCATTAACTTTCTCGGCTTTGGCTATGACAACGCAGCCCATCTTGCCCAGACACAACTCATCATCAACAACCATGGGACTGCATTGATTAATGGAGGCATCCAATCAGCTCCCACATTTTTACAAGATGTTGCTCAAGCGGGTACATCTTCACTGGCAACTTTTGCAGAGTTAACTGCCACTAGTTCACAGTCCGTTACAGAACTCTTGTTTACTTTCACTTTGGCAACGATTGCAATTCCAGTCAGCCTAATTTTGGCCGTTATTCTCACTTGCTTAGAAAACAAAAATTCACGCACTTCAATAGCCTTGATCACCACATCGACATTGCTGATTTTCGGAACTGGATATCTAAGTCGAATTTGGTTCTCTGGCTATTTCGGGTCCAATCTGGGGACACTTTTACTTGCTCTGCTGGCAATTGCAATCGTATTGCGAACATTTAAGAACCCAATGGTTTATGTATGCGCAGCAATAATTACGGCACACGTCTACCCGATATTTTTGTCTATAGGACTTCTCCTCTTGATTGTTCCTCTAACAAGTTGGATCAGAAAATTGCGTGACGAACGAGCTTACGCGTTGTCATTATTGAGAACGCCGATTGCATTTCTTTCTGTTTGCTTAAGCATCGCGTTGTTACTTCCAGTTCGGGCGACAAATCGATCATACGGTGGCAGCCAATTTCTCGTTGATGGAGGAATTGAATATTTGCCTTTTAAATTTCTTCTCATTTGGGGTGGGGTGTTCTTAGTAGTTATTGCGATTGTGACTTTCCGTTTAGAGCATCGCTACGAGCAGTTAGGGATAGTGCTTCTATCCCTAATCGGGTCAATTCTGGTTTCCATCTACTCTCAATCTGAAGTTGGCCGAATTACCTACTACCCAACAAAAATTGTAATTACTTTGGCGATCCTTTCAATCTCTGCAGTGCTGGTTAGTCAATGTCTTATAAGTAAGGTTTCACGACGTCCGACCATGTCAATACTCGCGCTCATTGCAGCGGTAACGTACATAGTGTTTCAGCCGCCAGACAAAACCTTTGTTGGCGGGTTCATGGGTGAAGCACAACACACGATTGAATCATCTTTGAACTACAGCCCCGAGGTGGTTGAGCCATCCGTTGTGGTCTCCCTCTTAAAGCTTTCGGACTCGAGTGATAAGCCTGTGCTATTGATCTCTTCGCGCTTTGAGTCGGAACTCAACTCCCGTTGGATAAATACTTTGTCTGAACAATGGGATGACTCTTCATGGTCAAATTGGATGAACATCAGAAATCTTATTAACGATCAAAACTGGATGGGGTCCGCCGAAGCAGTTTTGAACTCCGGCATTATTATCGGTACAGATGATCAAGATTTATTCAACCTTCTTTCCGAATCAATTCCGAAACAAATTTGTCTTCTGCAAACTTACGGCAGATGTGATTTTAGATGAGCTATAAATCTCGCGTATTAGTCCTAATTCCCGCCTACAACGAATCCGCAACTGTGGGGGACGTTGTAAGTCGTGTCTTGAAACAAGGATTGCCAGTTTTGGTTGTCGATGATGGTTCGCACGACGATACGGCTCAGGTGGCGGTCAAATCAGGAGCAAGTTGCGTTCGACTCCCGTTCAATCTCGGAGTCGGCGGCGCTCTTCGCTGCGGCTTTCGATGGGCCATCAAAATGGGCTATGACTGCGTCGTTCAATGTGATGCCGACGGACAACACTCACCTGAAGAAATAGTCCGGTTGGTTGAATTTGCTGAGGAGAAAAGATTGCATCTAGCGATAGGAAGTCGCTTTTTAGGCGATTCACCTTTCAGGTCATCGCCGCTCCGGCGAATTCCAATGAGACTCATGGCGAAGCTTGCAAGTCGAGCCGCTGGTGTGAAAATTACCGATACCTCAAGTGGATTTCGTGCGATTCGTCAGCCGCTGTTGTCCGAGTTCGCTCGTGAATTCCCTGTGCATTATTTAGGTGATACTTTTGACGTAACAATCGAAGCTGCAAAGAGTGGTTACCGAATCGGTGAAATGCCGACAACAATGCACGAACGAGCAGGTGGGGTACCATCAAGTAACGTGTCGTGGTCGCTCATCTACCTCGTACGGTCATTCCTAGTTCTACTTATCGGTCCCAACAGCCGATACCAGCTTCATGAAAATGAGATTGAATGAACATCGCCCATGTAATTTTCGCAACAATCTTTGGATTGATTTTCTTGATCGCTATCCGTAGTCTTTCAGTTAAGGGAAAACTGACAATGCGTTACACCTTGGGGTGGTTGTCGATAGGTTTTTTCGTCCTTGGATACCCGATATTGCTGATTGCGTCAAAGAGGTTGGGCCGGATTCTTGTTGTGCAGCCTTCAGTTATTCTGTTAGGCGTTCCCTTGGTGATTGTTGGCGTAGTTTGTATTCAGCTTTCAATTACGGTTTCTGGGCTGACAGAGCAAGTCAGAACCCTGGGCGAGAATGTTGCACATCTAAGTCAATTGGCACCAGAGAAAGGTCTCAGAGTTGAAAACTTTGAGACGACCGAGACCGATATTTGATGCTTACTCTGACTGTTGATATTGAGCAGTATGCGAGCAGTGGTTCTGAGGGGCGTTTTTTGCAGTCCTTACAACCGCTACTCAACATCCTCACATCTCTTGAAGCGCAAGTCACCTTTTTTATCGTTGGGGATCTAGTTCATAAATCCGTGCCTCTCATACGCGAACTTCATGAGAACGGTCATGAGATTGCGCTTCACGGGTATTCCCATCAATTTTTAAAAGATCTAGGTCCAACAAAATTTCGAAGTGAATTGATCAAAGGCAAGGAACTAATCGAAGATATAGTTCAAGAACCGACAATTGGGTTCCGCGCTCCCTATTTTTCGTTAACAAAAGAAGTCCTTTGGGCACCAGAAATACTTGGTTCAGAGGGTTTTGTCTATTCCTCTAGTGTTCTTCCTTCGTTCAACCCCCAATCTGGCTATCCAGAAGCGCCAAGGGAACCCTTTCGGTGGCCAAACGGCTTAATCGAATTTCCTTCACCGACCCTTGGACTCGGGAAATTCAGACTGCCGATTCTCGGCGGGGCCTATCTCCGTCTATCCCCGAAACTTCTTGTAAAAGTCGCACAAAGAATTAGCACTAAGAAACAAGGCGCATGGTCTTACTGCCATCCATATGATTTCGACATTGACGAAGAATTTAAAGTTCGGGAAGAAAATGGTTGGCTATTCAGCAAATTGCTATTCGCTCGCCGCCACTTAATGCTGAATCGCATTAAAGATATAGTGACGACTGGGAGTTTGAGCCTTGGG
>JAURLB010000144.1 GCA_030831445.1 Candidatus Nanopelagicales bacterium
TGACATCACTGTTCAAGGACTCGCTGAGGTGACAAATAATCTTCGCTTTGCTCTCGACTCCTATCGACGTCTTATTCAGATGTTTGCAAAAACAGTTATGGGTTTGGACCCAGAAAAATTTGAACACGCCTTTGATGCCGTCAAGCAATCAGCTGGCGTCGAGTTTGATTACCAACTCAACGAAAAACAACTGCAAAGTTTGATTAATGACTACAAAACAATTTTCAAAGAACTCTCAGGCGAAGACTTTCCCCAAGATGTTCATACCCAACTTCACCATGCCGTACTCGCTGTATTCCATTCTTGGAATACCGATCGAGCAAAGCTCTATCGACGCCAAGAGCAAATCCCAGAAAATCTTGGTACGGCAGTCAACGTGATGGCGATGGTATTTGGTAATCGTGGCAATACCTCCGGTACCGGTGTTGCATTTACTCGAGACCCAGCCACCGGCACGAAGGGTGCCTATGGTGATTGGCTCGTCAATGCCCAAGGTGAGGACGTTGTAGCAGGAATCAGAAACACCCTCAAACTTGATGATATGAATGACACAGTTCCCACTGCACATGACGAACTCATGCGGGTTATGAATATTCTCGAAACCCATTACAGGGATCTTTGCGATATTGAATTCACTGTCGAGGAAGGCAAACTTTGGATGCTTCAAACCCGAGTTGGCAAACGCACAGCTGCTGCAGCCTTTCGAATCGCTGTCCAACTAGTTGAAGAAGGATTGATCTCGAACACCGATGCACTCATGCGAGTCAATGGTGCTCAACTCATGCAACTTATGTTTCCGAAATTCGATGACGCTGCACCAAGGGATCTCATCACCACTGGTATTGCGGCATCTCCTGGAGCTGCAGTTGGCAAACTCGTCTTTTCCGCAGAGCGTGCAGTCGAAGTAGCCGCCACTGGCGAGTCCGTTATCTTGGCTCGCAAAGAAACAAACCCTGATGACCTTGCTGGCATGGTGGCAAGTGTTGGAATTCTTACAAGTCGCGGAGGAAAAACATCGCACGCCGCTGTCGTTGCACGTGGCATGGGCAAAACCGCCGTCTGTGGGGCTGATGACTTGTTGATAGACGTGCAGAACAACACTCTCACCACACCAACGGGTGAAGTACTTCACGAGCTCGATGTTGTTTCACTTGATGGCACAACCGGACAGGTCTACAAAGGCGCAGTTCCAGTGAGTGCATCAAGAATTACCCAGTACTTCAATGATGAGTTGACGGCGAACGAGATTGAGCACGATCCGTTGATACGAGCGGTTGATCACATAATTTTCCACGCAGACAGTGTTCGAAAACTTAGAGTGCGAGCAAATGCAGATAATGGAGAGGATGCAGCCCGAGCACGCCGAATGGGAGCCGAAGGGGTTGGACTCGCTCGAACTGAACATATGTTTTTAGGTGAACGGCGTGAACTCGTCGAACGACTCATACTCTCGGAAACCGACACTGAACGTCAGGCGTCACTTGATGCACTTCTTCCACTACAAATACAAGACTTCAAAGAAATATTGGAAGCAATGGATGGTCTCCCAGTCATCATTCGACTTATTGATCCACCACTGCACGAGTTTTTACCTGACTTCACAGAACTATCCGTGAAAGTCGCCCTAGATCAGCGAGATGGAAACGTTGATCCAAATGATGTGAAACTCCTCGCGGCACTGAGTCGAATGCATGAAGCAAATCCAATGTTGGGACTTCGCGGCGTGAGGCTCGGCATCATGTTCCCAGGGCTTTTTGGATTGCAAATATCGGCAATTGTTCAAGCAACAATCGAACTCATGAAAGCCGGTAAGTCACCACATCCAGAGATCATGGTGCCACTTGTATCAACTGTTGCCGAATTTGACCCAGTCAGAAAAGAAGCAGAAGACATTATCGCCAGGGAAAGCAAGAGTGCGAATCTTGATCTTCACATCCCCATCGGCACAATGATTGAAGTGCCACGTGCAGCACTCACCGCGGAGCGAATAGCACTTTCGGCTGACTTCTTTTCGTTTGGCACCAATGACCTCACCCAAACCACATGGGGATTTAGTCGTGATGATGTGGAAGCGGCATTCTTCAGCGAGTATCTAGAACGAGGAATATTCGGCACTTCCCCATTTGAAAGCATCGATCCATTTGGGGTCGGTGAACTTGTCAGAATGGCAACGCTCAAGGGTCGCAGTGTGAAGCCTGAGCTGCCAATTGGAATTTGTGGTGAGCACGGCGGCGATCCCAGAAGTATCCATTTCTTTCACGATGTTGGTCTGGATTACGTCAGTGCATCGCCGTACAGAGTGCCGGTGGCTCGACTTGAAGCCGCGAGAGCAGCACTTGGCCAAGGGACGATTAGTTCAACTGCCTGCGCGCACACTAGGGCTCAGACCTCAGAATGCAAAGTGCTAACCTTCGCCTCCCAAAGCACCGCTAGCTCAACTGGCAGAGCAGCTGACTCTTAATCAGCGGGTTGTAGGTTCAAGTCCTACGCGGTGTACAAGTCTTGGAAACTAATGGTTACGTTTTTATTATGACCTTCTTTTTCACTTCAACTCTCAGCTTTTTGTCGACTACTCGAAGCGTGGATTTACTTCCTCGTAATGTTGAAGGCGCTAGGACAACAATCTTGGTCTTTGAGATTGACACGATTTTGAGTAATTTCTTTCCAAGATAAACCTTGGATTCGCCGAGATTGTCACCAAGAATTGTGATGCGTTTACCTGCGGTGATTTTCTTTGGTGTTACTTTAGAAATTGTTGGGCTTGATTTCGTTACAGCAAATTCGAGTGAGTAATTACCTCTCGAGGCATAGTCGTCATAGCCAGTTTCTATTTCTAGCGAGCCTTGTCCAACACCGTCAATTCTCAAATAGTACGTACCAGGATTTAACTCGAGAGAGACAAAAGCACCCAACCCACTCGTGATGTAGGTCATGCCACCTGGAGTGAATACATCTGGATTGGAGAGAGCAATTTGATTCCCAGCGCTATCTAATACCTTTAATTCAGGATCAAGATTCGGACCAAATGCAATTGGATTCAGTCTGATGTCATATGTGCCGGCATCGGCTGGATTGACTACAAGTTTAAGTACATCAATTTCTTCGCGCGTAGTAATGCGCCCTTGGATACCGTTTGTGATGTTTTCTGCAGTCAATACCGTGGCAGTTTCCAGTGTGTCGCCAAAGTCGTCCAAAATAAGGCTCATATAGAGGCTCATCTGAGCAAAATCGTCATCTCCACCACGCTGCACTCCTCGCGTGTCCGCATTTGGATATCCGCCATAACTCCAGGTCGAAATACCGCGACCACGACCTGCTCCCATGATTGGCGTCCACATAGCATGTCCACCGTAATACTCAACTGCTAGTGGGCCACCACCATCGTGAACAAGTCCTAGGTTATGCCCAACTTCATGACTGATGATTTCAGCAATATCAATTGGGTGTACTACATATGTTCCGAAACGAGAAAAATTCAGGGCAGGACGATTCCAGGGCGAATCTTCGTCAAAGACATCGAGGAAAGCTACGCCACCGCAACCACACGCTTCTTGGACGGGATTATCTTGAAGTATCAGAGCGTGTGATCCACTTTGTAAGAAAACTGCCTCACGTTCTCCGGTTGGGCGTTCTGTGGTCACATCAACATCAAACA
>JAURLB010000145.1 GCA_030831445.1 Candidatus Nanopelagicales bacterium
GCTGGTATGAATTACTCGACTTTGAAAAGTGGCATGACCAAGCCTGGCGAGATCCATGGGTTTTCAAGGCCGATGATGGACTTTGGCATATGTTTATTACTGCGAGATCAGTTGAAGGTGAAGATCGATTCTCTCGTGGTGTTGTTGGTCACGCCGTCAGTAGTAACCTCAAAGATTGGGAAGTACTGCCACCTTTGACGAACACAAACTCAGGGTTTGGACATATGGAAGTCTTTCAAGTTGAAGAAATTGACGGAGTTCCAACACTGCTCTGGTGTTCTGGATTAGTTCACATGAGTGAGTCGGCGAAAGAAAAACACGGAGCAGGAGGGATGTTCTCGGCAACTGGCGAGTCGATGCTTGGTCCATTTGACTTAGAAAACGCCACCCGCTTCCCGCATGATTCAATCTACGCAGCACGAGTAATCCAGAAAGACAATGAATGGTTCATGATTGGTTTCAAGTATCACGAGGATGGAGAATTCATTGGAGAACTTACGGATCCAATCCCTGTGACTTCAAAACTAGGTATCGGGTTAGTACCCAAAGAATAATTAGCCCGCACAAACTTGCATTTGGTTACGGTACGATAACAAATCACTTTAGCCTGAAATCTGTGCCCTATTTCGCCATACACTTCCCCGCCTAAGGCATCTATGCCCGTACAGGAGATTGATATAGAGTGGCTGAACGTTCGGTCATAGTTTCAATTAAGAACCTCAGAAAAACTTTCGGCACAGTCATTGCGGTCGATGATGTCGATCTCGATATTTACGCAGGTGAGTTTCTCACATTGCTTGGTCCGTCCGGCTCAGGAAAGACCACGGTTTTGAGAATGATTGCAGGATTTGAGATTCCTGATGGCGGTCAAGTATTTTTGAATGGTCAGGACATCACAAACCTTGCTCCCTATGAACGAGACGTAAACACAGTTTTCCAAGATTATGCACTATTTCCTCATATGAATGTGATCACGAATATTGAATATGGATTACGCGTCAAAGGCATAGAAAAGAGTGAACGCAGACGCCGTGCCCTTGAAGCACTAGAGCAAGTGCGGCTCGGTGGCTACGCAGAGCGCAAACCTCATCAGCTTTCAGGTGGGCAACGTCAACGCGTAGCACTCGCTCGCGCACTGGTCAATCGACCAGCGGTGTTACTTCTTGATGAACCACTTGGCGCACTCGATTTGAAACTTCGTGAGCAAATGCAAGTTGAACTCAAAGAATTACAGCGCGAAGTTGGTATCACCTTTATATTTGTAACACATGACCAAGAGGAAGCACTCACTATGAGTGATCGCATTGCTGTATTCAATGAAGGAAAGATTCAGCAATTAGATGTGCCATCGAAGATATACGAACAACCTCAGAATGAATTTGTTGCCGGTTTTGTTGGAGTCTCAAATCTCATCACTGGAACTGCTGCAGTAGAAATACTTGGTACTTCTGGAATTTGGACGGTAAGACCCGAAAAGATTTTGTTGAATTCATATCTTGATGGGCAGCGAAAAGCTGACGGCGTCATTCGAGAAATTGAGTACTTAGGACCAACAACACGTTTTATCGTCGAACTTGATCAAGGAATTCAACTGATGGCGTTACGCCAAAATACTAGTGAAACAAGTCAAGATGTTGAATCCTTGCGAGGTTCACGAGTGCTGTTGTCATGGGACAAGAAGAGTGAATACCAGGTTCACGGATAGTTTTCTAATGGGATTCCATTAGAGATCCAACAGATGGTCTGTTGGGAGTCACGAAAGTGACTAAAGGAGGAGAGAGTGCACATTTCTACCTTTAAAAAGCCATTTATTTTGCTTGCAGTGAGCGCATTGTTCCTTGCTGCTTGCTCAAGTGGCGAAACTGCAGATGGCAATGAAGCGTATGCGGGTCCAGTTGGTGACACCACTGGCACCATCAATATTCTCGCATGGCCCGGATATGCAGAAGATGGATCAACCGATCCAAACGTTGACTGGGTAACGCCGTTCGAAGAGGAAACCGGCTGCACAGTTAATGTGAAAACCTATGGAACATCTGATGAAGCTGTGCAGTTGATGCAAGGTGGGGGATACGACGTTATCTCAGCTTCAGGTGATGCTTCGCTTCGTCTGATTTATGGTGGAGATCTTCAGCCTGTAAATCTAGACCTAATTCCAAACTATGTTGACATCTTTGAAAACCTCAAAGACCGACCTTGGAATACAGTTGATGGCAATAACTACGGTGTTCCACATGGTCGTGGTGCAAACGTGTTGCAGTACTCATTGTCTGAATTCGATACTGCTCCAACTTCATGGGATGTTGTTTGGGAAGCCGATTCAGCTGCTGCTGGCAAAGTCACTGCATACGATTCAGCAATCTACATTGCTGATGCAGCCGTCTATTTGATGACACATAGCCCAGAACTTGGTATCACTGATCCATATGCACTTGATCAAACACAGTTTGATGCGGCAATGGCATTGCTTGAACAACAAAAGCCACTCGTTGCTGAATACTGGGCTGACTACACCAAGTACATCGGTGCAGTCCAAGCTGGAAGCATCACAGTTGGAACATCATGGCAGGTAATTGCCAACGTTCTTAACGGCGAGTCCGCAACTGTGGGTGCTGTGTTGCCAGTTGAAGGTTCAACAGGTTGGTCAGATACCTGGATGATTTCCAAGGATGCTGAAGCAATTGACTGTGCTTATAAGTGGTTGAACTGGATTATTACTCCAAATATCAACGCTCA
>JAURLB010000146.1 GCA_030831445.1 Candidatus Nanopelagicales bacterium
CACCAATGACTGTTCCTATGTTGATGCCAAATGGTCCTGCCGCCTGGGTCGGACTTGAATTCAAAGCGCAAGCCGGTGTTCACACACCAGTGAGTGCTTGTGCATCAGGTGCCGAAGCTGTTGCTTGGGGTGCTCGAATGATTCAAGACAATCGAGCGGACGTTGTCATCGTTGGCGGTACTGAAGCGGCAATTACTCGACTTACTATCTCCGCATTCGCATCGATGCGAGCACTTTCAAAGCGCAATGATGATCCTACGCATGCGTCTCGTCCCTATGACACGGCTCGCGATGGTTTCGTGATGGGTGAAGGTGCTGGAACACTGATTTTAGAATCAGAAGAATTCGCAAAAGCACGTGGAGCAAGAATTTATGCTCGATACGGCGGCGTGGGTATGACCTCGGATGGTCACGATATTGCCCAACCACATCCAGAGGGCGCTGGCGCAATTCGAGCACTCCAATTCGCACTCAAAGATGCAAATCTGACGTCTTCAGATATCACCCATGTCAATGCCCACGCAACCTCCACCCCACTTGGCGATGTTGCGGAGGCTCTAGCCCTGCGTACGGCACTTGGAGCGCACGCTAGTAATGTAATTGTCAGCGGCACGAAATCTATGACTGGACATTTACTTGGTGGTGCAGGTGCTATCGAAAGCGTCTTTTGTGTGTTAGCACTTCATCACCGAATCGCGCCACCAACTATCAATATTGAAAATCTTGAAGATGGTTTGGGAATTGATGTAACTGCAAATAAATCTCGTGAATTGCCGAGTGGAGATATTGCTGCGCTCAATAATTCATTTGGCTTTGGTGGTCACGACGTCGCTGTTATATTCAAGTCAAACTAGACAACAGTTTTGTGAACCCAACGAACACTATCCCCTTCAATAGCAACACGGAATGGCTCTAACTCCGCATCCCATGCAGTGCCCAAGCAGGCATCAAGTGCTGTCTCAATCTTGTCAGACTTTTCTAGAATGTTTCGTAACACAAGTTCATTAATCAGGATATTCCCGTGTGGATCTGTATCTGCACGGAAGATGCCAAGACTTGGGACGTAACTAAATCGCTCATGAGTATTTTCTGAGAAGTTGTGCTCCATGACTTCAAAGCGAATGTGTGGAATGGAGACAAGTTTTGATACAAGTAAATGTGCCGCTTTGATGTCTCCACGCCAGTCAAATATCGATCGAACCATGTTGGGAGCGAGTGGTTGTGCCGAAAAACTTAATGAGACTTCTTCACCAAAGTGATCGCTCAGAATCCATTCAATTGGTTTTGCCATACTGCGAGCGCAGGCATGCAACATCAGCGTTCCTCGCACACTGTGCATAGGACGCTCACTTGACGTAACGAGACGCATCAGCCCTCCTCCTCGAACTTCGCCTTCCCCTGCGCGGCTCGAGAGTGGAGTGGGCTGAATTTAACTCCTAATTTGAATTTTTGTCACGAGAGACTGCCAAGTAACCCGCCAGAATGGCTTCAGATGGGTCATTTCGGGCAGAATTCCCCCATGAGCACACTTTCACAAACCCTGGCCTTCCAACTCAAACTCGACTCTCGCGCCAAGAACATTGCCCTCGTCACCACAGGCACCCTGTTCATTGCGCTCATGGCGCAGGTTGCCATTCGCCTCCCTTTCACACCTGTGCCAGTCACCGGACAAACCTTGGCGGTCCTTCTCACCGTTGCCGTCTTGGGTTCAGTGAGAGCAATAGCGAGCACAAGCTTGTACTTGGGACTTGCAGTGGCGGGTTTTCCAGTGCTCGCACCGCAAACTGACGGCAGTCACATCACTGGTGTTCAAGTTCTAGCGATGCCAACCCTTGGTTATGTGGTTGGCTTCATCGTCGCAGCAGCCATCATTGGAAAACTTGCTGATCTTGGCTATACGAAAAAACTTTTGCCAGCACTCGCACTTATGGTGCTTGGAAACGTCATTATTCATGCACTTGGGTTTAGCACACTGAAAGTACTTCTTGACACCACGTGGGCAAATGCATTTGCTTGGGGTGTAGCGCCATTCATTGTTGGCGATATCTTTAAGATTGCAATAGCCGCAGCAAGTTTGCGTGGTGCTTGGTACGCAGTGAATCGATTTAAGAGCCTTTAAGCGCTACCACTTCGACGCTGAAACAAGCGACGTGCAGCATCTGGTCCAGACTTAGCAGGACCTGATTTGCCCGAGGTGTTCGACTTGTTATTGGGCTGATTTGCTTTCGCTTTTTTCTTTTCAAGCGCAGCTTTAAAAGCTTCTTTGTTCTTGTCCTTTGATTCTGCCATTGTTCTATCCTTCAAGTGCTGCGGCTAGGGCTAATTCAACCATAGTTCTAAAACCAGTTTCACGTTCACTCGCAGGTGTCTGCTCGCCCGATCGAACGTGATCGCTCACTGTGCAGATTGTTAACGCGCGCCTGCCATATCGAGCGGCAAGCGTGTAAAGGGCACTTGTTTCCATCTCTAATGCAAGAACACCATGCTCTTCCAATAGATCGAGTGTGTTCTTGTTTGGATCATAGAACAAATCCATGGTCGCAACTGCCCCGACGTGGTAGTTCACACCTTTTGCGCGAGCAGCCTTTACTGCACCTTCAAGTAATTCATAGTTGGCGTGTGGTGCGTAATCGAGATTCATGTAACGGCGATTATGGTAGGAATCTGTTGAGGCAGTCATTGCAATCACTAGATCGCGAATGTCAGTGCCTTTGAGACCACCGCAGGTGCCGACACGGATTGCGGTTTGTACGTTGTACTCACTAAAAAGCTCATTCACATAGATGGAAATCGATGGAATTCCCATACCCGTTCCCTGGACTGAAATTCGCTTACCTTGGTACAAGCCCGTGTAACCAAACATATTGCGAACACTGTTGTATTGCTCAGGATTCTCTAGGAAATTATCTGCTATCCACTTTGCACGTAATGGGTCTCCTGGTAGCAAAATAGTGTCAGCGATTTGGCCTTTGGCGGCCTCAATATGAATACTCATAGGTGAACCTTACTGCTTTTCTTCGCTGACATCTCGACTCCACCGAATGAAACCAAGTGCAACAACTCCAACCACGAGTACTACCTGACTGAAAATCATCAATGGTGAAGTCATTTCAGAAATAATGGATTTGCCCAAATCAGTTCCCGCAAATGAAGTCGCCCCATACACGTAACCTGAATAGGTAAAAACTCTGCCAAACGCGAACGCCACGACTAGTGGAGTTATTCGAATTTGTGGAATGAGGCCGGCGGCCACAAAGAGTTGCGACGAGGAAAGTGGCGACCATAAGAAGAGAAGAAATAGACCCCAGGATGTTGCGGATCGGCCAACAATTTTCTCGCCAAGATTTTCGAGATTCGTGCGATACCAACCAGGCAACTTGAATCTAAATCGTCTAAATGCATGCGCCATAATGAAATGTGCGACAGAAGCTGCTACGACAGCCATCGCTATCAGCGCGACTGGATCCAGCCCAAAGCCAAGCGTCAAGTAGACAAGCACTAGCCAGGTTGGTGGACCGAATGCTGGCATGAGATTTTCACCAAAAATGATGATGAAGGCCCAGAGATATTCCATATCAATCACTCAATTTCTGAGCTGTATAGAGGCGTTTATATTGCCCCTCGTGATCCACGAGATCCTTATGAGTTCCACGCTCGACAATATATCCCTTATCCAACACAATAATTTGATCCGCCTTATGAACTGTTGAAAGCCGATGCGCTACAACAAAAGTCGTTCGACCTTGCATCAAGATATCCAGTGCTGATTGAATCAACTTCTCTGACTCTGAATCAAGCGAAGACGTTGCCTCATCAAGTAATAGAACTTTTGGATCGCGAATGAGAGCACGGGCGATTGCAACTCGCTGCTTTTGGCCTCCAGATAGCTTGGCTCCGCGTTCACCAACCACCGTATCCCACCCATCAGGTAAGCGCTCCACGAACTCCATTGCATTAGCAGCCCTGAGTGCCCTTTCCAAGTCTTCATCCGATACTTCATCAAGTCCATACACAATATTCTCTTTAATTGAGCCTTCAAAAAGTACCGATTCCTGCGCAACAACTGAG
>JAURLB010000147.1 GCA_030831445.1 Candidatus Nanopelagicales bacterium
ATTGATTGGTCACCACCTGCATTAAAAGATTTCTGGAAGAGACTCAACACTTCATCAATTACATCGACATTTACCGGATCTCGCTCCAATTCAAGTAGTTCCTGAAAGTGTTGCTGATAGGACTTTCGAAGGGTTGAAGCGTCAATTTCTCTGTGTAGAGTTTTTGAAAGAAATTCGGATGCAACAAGAGTGCTACTGGTGGATTTTGTGACGAGTGATGAAAGTTGTATTCTCATTTTCTCGCATACTCCGCGAGCAATATTCCAGACAATGTGACTAAACCTCCAACAATTTGCCAGCCGCTCAAAATTTCTCCGAGAATGATCCAAGCTACAATTGAAGCGAGAATTGGTTCGGTCATACCCGTGGCAGACGCCTGTTGAGCAGACAAGTGTTTGATTGCCTCAAGTACCAACCAGAATGGCACGGCGGTGCCCATCACAATCATCCAGATGCTCATTGACGAATAACTAAATGAAAAGTCTGCTAATTGCCCTTGTCCTTCCAAGAAATTCCAAGGAAACGTCCACCACGGTTGCCAGATTGCCCAAAAAAATGATGCGAAACCAAATCCCCACATAGTCATAGAAATAGTGTCTCGAGGATTCTCCTGATGAAGAATCTTCTCACCGACAAGAAAATAGATAGCGAGCGCGGCGGCTGCACCCGCTGCCGATGCGACACCAAGTGCATTGAGTTGAAAACCACTCCACACTTCCGTGACAAGAATCAAGCCTGTTATTGCAATGGCTAAGCCAAGCCAGGTGAGTTTGGGAATGTGATGACTCCAGACAAATTTCACCCACATTGCAACCATCAGAGGTGCGGTGAATTCAATGACGAGGGCAATACCCACTGGCAAAAGTTCGATTGCAATGAAATAGAGCCATTGCGTCATCGTCACACCAAGAACACCATAGAGTAGAAGCAACTTAAACTCTTCGCGATTTCTGATTTTGAACGCATGCCGTCGTGTCACTAAGACCACGATTACCATGATAAGAAAAGCGGCACTCACTCTCAATTGCGAAAGTCGCGTCGCATCTATTCCAGTAGCAAGTAATGTTTTTGACACAGTTCCATTGACTGACCACATACTTGCTGCAAGTAAATAGAAGAGATACCCTTTCAATGGACTCTTGATTTGGCTCATTTGGCAACCAAAGACTCGTAGAGTTCAATTGTGTTTCGAGCAATTCTGGACCAATCAAAATTGTCGACAACATGTGAACGTGCGCGGCGTCCCATCTCATGCGCTCTGTGCGAATCATTAAGCAGTTCGTTGATGCTCGTAGCCAACCCCTGCTCAAATTTCAACGTATCTCCAGGTACATAGTCCACAAGCAAGCCTGTCGCACCGTGCGTGACAACTTCTGGAATTCCGCCTACCGAACTAGCTACAACGGCAGTTTCGCAAGCCATCGCCTCCAAATTCACGATTCCCAACGGTTCATAAATTGATGGACATACGAAAACACTCGCCTCACTGTAAAGGACGAGTAACTCGGCAAGCGGTACGTGTGAATCAATCCAAACTAGCGATCTGTGCCGCTCAGATTGCAGTGAAGCAATCTGCTCTTTCACTTCACGTTCAATCTGGGTATCGTCTGGTGAAGAAGCGACTAGCACCACCTGAGCAAAAGTTTCGACGTCATGAAGAGCATTCAGCAGATGTGGTAAACCTTTTTGGCGAGTGATGCGTCCGACAAAAAGAACTATCGGTTTATTGAGCTCGATGCCATACTTTTGTAACACCTCTGGATTATGTGTCGGTTTATACACTTTTGGATCAATTCCGTTGTGAATAACTTGAATGTTGAGTGGATTGAGTGATGGATAATGTTCTTCAATGTCCAATTTCATGCCGTGACTTACCGCAATTACCTTACTTGCACCCTCTAAGGCTTGCTTCTCAATTTGACTCGAAATCTCATAGCCACTTCCTAATTGCTCTCGCTTCCAGGGGCGCATGGGTTCAAGTGAGTGGGCAGTAACAATGTGTGGTACTCCAAGCGCTAGTGAAGAAATCTGGCCAGCAAGGTTGGCATACCAAGTGTGAGAATGAACGAGATCGTAGTTTTTCTTTGATATCGCTTCAGAAATCTCAATATTAGTTTTCATAACTTCAAGCGCAAAGTTTTCATCATTTCCAATTGTGAACGAATGTGCATCTGGGCGAGGCTTTCCCATGCAGTAAACGTCCACATTTATGTACTCTCGCAACACTTTCACCAGCTCGCTCACGTGCACTCCTGCCCCACCGTAGATTTCAGGTGGGTATTCGCGCGTGATAAGAGCTATTTGCATACTGAGAACCCTAGATGTAACGAGTATTTGTCTCTAAGGTTGGTGTATGGGATATGGGCCTAAAGTTTTAGGGATAGTTCTCGCAGGTGGCGAGGGTAAGCGTTTGATGCCCCTGACCGCTGATCGGGCGAAACCAGCAGTCCCATTTGGTGGCTCCTATCGGTTAATCGACTTCGTGCTTTCAAACTTGACCAATGCCGGCTTTAGACGTGTGTGCGTATTGACTCAATATAAGTCCCACTCTCTTGATCGACACATCTCAACTGCTTGGCGGCAGTCTGCAATGTTTGGTGACTACATCACGCCGGTACCAGCCCAGCAGCGATTAGGTCCGCGCTGGTATACGGGTAGTGCTGATGCAATTTTGCAATCACTCAATTTGATTTACGATGAAAGACCCGATTACGTGATGGTGTTTGGCGCAGACCACGTCTATCGGATGGATCCGCGCCAAATGCTTGACTACCATATTTCAACAGGCGCATCAGTAACAGTGGCGGGTATACGTCAACCTGTTGAAGTAGCTTCAAACTTTGGCGTAATTGAAACTGAAGGAACAACTTCAAAGATCAAAGCGTTTTGGGAAAAACCTACGAACCCTCCAGTGATTCCAAGTTCCCCTTCCGAGTCATATGCTTCTATGGGTAACTACATTTTCACTACTACGGCCTTGATTGATGCCCTACTCGTCGATGCCGAAGACGAAACTTCTTTACACGATATGGGCACAAATATCATTCCAATGTTGACGCAACGTGGTGAGGCTTTTGTCTACGACTTTGCCCTGAACAATGTGCCAGGAACTACAGATAGGGATCGGGGATACTGGCGAGACGTGGGAACTCTTGAAAGTTACCATGAAG
>JAURLB010000148.1 GCA_030831445.1 Candidatus Nanopelagicales bacterium
CAGAGTGTCACGGCATATGCCTACATCCAACCCATGTAGGCACGAATAACCGATTTATATGGCGGAAGGGGGGGGATTTGAACCCCCGAGAGGCTTGCACCCCTGACGGTTTTCGAGACCGTTCCATTCGTCCACTCTGGCACCCTTCCGTTTTGGAAGGCTATCGGCGCAAACTTCTCGTAAAATAGAAATATCTCATGAAATGCATTGCACTCATTCCTGCTCGCTCGGGTTCGCAACGCATTGCCCACAAAAACATTAAAGAACTCTCGGGGCATCCATTACTCGCATACACCATTTGTGCGGCGCGTGACAGTGGAATCTACGCCGATGTCGTCTGCGTGACTGACAGCGAGGAATATGCAGGCATAGCCAAGCATTACGGTGCAGAAATACCGTTTCTTCGACCTCTGCATACGGCAACCAGTACTTCTCCCGATTTTGACTGGGTCAATTGGACAATCTCTGAACTTGCAGCAACCGGTCGAACCTACGACCAGTTTTCGATTCTTCGACCTACGAGCCCGTTTCGCACGGCCAACACGATTCAGCGAGCGTGGAAACATTTCGCTTCCGATGCTGCAGCACATTCATTGCGTGCCGTGAGGTTGTGCTCTGAGCACCCAGGAAAAATGTGGGAAGTTAACGGCAATCGAATGACGCCACTTCTGCCGAACACCATTGACGCCACGCCGTGGCACAGCAACCAGTACGCGGCATTGCCAAGGATTTACGTTCAAGATGCCAGTCTTGAGATTGCTCACACATCTATCCTCGACACCCATCATTCGATTTCAGGTGATGTCGTTATCCCATTTATTAGTGAGGGTCATGAAGGATTTGACATCAATACACCCGATGACTGGATGCTTGCCGAGCATTACGTGCGCAACAACATCGCAGCGTTACCGACCGTTAGTGTTGAGCCATGGAAGAAGTAGTTTTTCCAAAATCAGAAGACCTAGGGCCTCGCAAATGGGGAACCGAAACTCTGCTCGCCCTTGTTCCCCAGAAATACAGCGTTAAGCGACTTGAGGTTAAAGCAGGTCATAAAGGCGGTGTACAGTTTCATCGCCTAAAGGACGAAGTTGCTGTCTTGATCAGCGGCAACATGATCGTTCGTTTTGATGATGGATCGGGCGAAATGCAGGAACGCGTGATTGGGCCAGGTGATGTTGTCCACTTCCCACCTGGGTTAGTCCACCAAGAAGAAGCCATTACCGATTGTGTATTAATCGAGGCATCAACCCCACATTTCAACGACCGAGTGCGCATGGAAGATACATATGGAGTTGAATCCAGTGGTGGCCTTCCTACAACAACTCTTGATGAAATTATTGAACGCTAAGCGTTACTGAACATCACCTAAAGCAAGTGAGTGTTCCTGGACTAAATCTTTTGTCAGTTGCTTACCGACGAAATTGTTAATCATGTATGGCGCAAGCCCATCGCCAGGTGACTTGAAAGCAATATCGCTTTCTGTCAGAACCTCGCCCGCCTTCATGGAACGTGTAATCACAAGCTTCTTTCCCATTTTGCGCAGTGGGTCTTTTTCGCTATCAAACTGCCGCTTTTGACCATCACCCATTGCAACATGAAGCCGATCTAGGTCTCTCACCATCTTGCGCAAACCTTGTGGCTCAAGCGAGAAGGCGTGATCTGTGCCTTTAAGCGTTCGATTTGTTGTGAAATGTTTTTCAATCATTCGTGCACCAAGTGCATACGCAGCCGAAGCCATTGCAATTCCGTTGTCATGTGAGGAAAACCCGATCACGGGATTGTCGTAACGATTCCGAAACTCACTAATTACGCGCAGGTTCAATTCATCCCATGCTGGCGGGTAGCCCGCAGTGCACTGCATAATGCAATACTCGGCACCTAATCCATCCAGTTCGGTTACTGCCCTGTCCACGTCTTCTATCGTTCCGCCACCGGTACTCAAAATCATTGGTCGTCGTTTTCCTGCCAAATGCCGAATAAGCGGAATGTTCTTCAAGTCACCTGATGCAATTTTGTAAGCAGGAACATTAAGTTCGTCCAAAAAATCAGCGCTCTCAACATCAAACGCTGTTGCAAAAAAGATCACGCCTAGGTCTGCTGAGTATTTCTGAAGCTCAACATATTGATCGTGGTTGAACTCAAGATTCTCTCGGTGCTCCCCATACGTAGCACCAAAACTGTTCTCGCTGTTATAAATCTGGTTGTAGTAGTCCTGCGTAAACAGTGTCTTGTTGTCTCGTTTTTGTAGCTTTACCGCTGTCGCACCGGATTCAACCGCAGCCTTGATCATCTCTTTGGCGAGGGCCAGCTTCCCCTGATGATTATGGCCAATTTCCGCGATAACAAAACACTTCGAACTATCGCTTACGGTAATCCCGGCAATTTCTAGTGTTCGTTTCTGCACGAACCCAATGGTAATCGGCTAGTTATGTGCAGTAAGGAAGGCTAAGAGTTGCTCCCCATACAGCGCGTCTGCAGTGTTGTAGAGGTGATCAATGTCGTAATCCATTGACTCCACGTCCTTTGCGAGCAATGCGTCAACAGCACTCAAGATCTCGGAAATCGTCCTGCCAGCATCTAAATCAGGAACCGCCAAAAGATCATGCATATGCACAAAATGCTTAGCCGCGTTTGATGCTGTTGTTCGGTGGAACTTGTCGGTCGTCAGATCAATCACGCAGGGGCGGCCCAATAACATCGCCTCCAACATCAACGTTGTTGGTGCGCCAACCACGACATCGGCCGATTGCATCGCCGAAAAGTAACTGCTCTCCATCGTGGGCATTCCCGTCCGAGGGAGACTTCCGTGGCTGCTACTCACAACGTTCGGATGAGAAATTTCGTACTTGTCAATACGGGGAATCGGAATTGGGTGCGGGCGATAATGTACTTCTACGGCTCCGTCGCCATATCTTTCATCAAGATAACTCGCAACCGCATCGACAACCCGCTTCTCAGAATGTGCCATTGAAAATCCCGCATACAGAACTCTCTTCTTCGGATTCTGTGCAATAACTGGTCGGCTTCGTTCATACTTTCTGTACGCATCAAAACGCGGTAAACCGTACGTGAGAACTGATTCTTTTTGAATCCCATGAATATTCTTTGCGTGCTCGATGCACTTCCGGCCCATCACCGTTAGGTAGTCAGGTTTGACTACATACACTGATTTACTAGTGAGATTGTCCCAATTATCAATTGCAACCAGTGATTTCAGTCCTATTTCCCTGGCTTCTGCAATGTAGTCAGTCATCAATTCATCAATTGCATGACACGGGATAAACATCCAATCGAAATTTCCGTTGCGAATTCCTTCAGGAAGAACATTCATCTTTCCCAATTTCGAACGATGGCGTTTGGCAAGAATTCTGAATGGGCGGAAGAAATACAAGACCGTAAGTCGCTTTTTACGCAGATTCCACAACACGGTTTTCGCATTCAGAACCGTTTGCTTGAACCCCTGGATCAATCCCAACCGAAACGCAAAAAACCAATAGTCAGAGCGAAATGTGCGCTGCAGCGAAAACCTAAACGTTGAAGACTTTGAGCGCAATGAAACCCAGTTCATTGCAACCAAATGTGTTGCCGCAGTTGATGCCTCAATTGAGTCAATTTTGAACTTTTTGTACTTTGTATCGGTTGGCAACAGGTCAAGAACGTGTTGAGGTGAAAACACTGAAACCTCACAGGACCTGGAATCAATTAAAAGGTCAATGGTCCCGGAATCAAACCATGAGATCAAATATTGCCTATTCAGAACTACTAAGGCAATCCTTGCTTTTGAATCATCCGTCATTGGCGTGTCGTTCTCAATACAGCCAGTAACTTCAGCATTGATTGCAGATCAAATCGAATCAGTTTTTGGAACACCCGATAAAGAATATGAAGCCGGACCATTGTTAATCGCGATGCGACCAATGCACTTTTCTGAAAACCTTTTTCGTTGCATTCCACCGATACTTGTTTGTAGAAAGCGATTTCTTCAACAAATCTTGCAGTTGTGTCGGTTAATTGCGAGGTCAAATTATTGCGGTGCCGTCTGTATCGGTAAACAAAGTCAGGTATTCCAACAATGGTTTGCCCATCAAGCAACAGCCGAGATATCAACTCTAGATCTACGGCCATGTTCCATTGTGGATTAAACAGCGGTAACGAGATGAACTTGGATTTAAAACTCACTGTTGGGCAGAAAACAAAGTTGCCACGTAAAACTGATGCCAACCCGCTATCGCCAGAGGTCGAGATTGATCGTGAGTGCTTATACGGCGCCACATGGAACTTGATGAAATCAGGAAACGAAAACCTCTTCTTATTGTCTTCGTCTACAACCGTGACTGAAGTATGTACCGCAATTGCATTCGGATTATCACTGTGAGCTTTTTGAGACGCCTCTACAAAGGTTGCTTCTAAAACATCGTCGGCATGCACTACGGCAACAATCGAAGGATCAAAATTGGTGCTCAAATATTCAAGACCCACATTCCAACACTTACCCAAACCCAGGTTGTGCTCATTCCTCAAGTATGAAATCTTTGGATTACCCATTGACCGAACTGTCAACTCGGCTTCATTCGGTCTCCCCGAATCGTCAACGACTACAGAAACCCACTGATCAGTATTCTGCGCTGCAATCGATTTCAGCATTTGTTCAAGGTATTTCTCATCTGAGAAAAACGGCACTACAAATCCAAAAAGGCTCATTACACCACAGTTTAACCAGAGCCATTCAAACCAGTGGCGTGCTGAATTTTGTTACGATCTTCGTTATGAAATTGCTTCTTCAAGTTTGGCTTGCAGATTGAAGATCTCTCTCAAAACCTCCAAAGATGGCCACAGTCAGGTTTCGTTGGCGCAAGGGTTCTCATATTTCTCTCAACTTGCACAAAGTGTTGGGTATCTATCTGCCATCAAAACGACCCTCACCTCGGTGATCCAGCTTTTTGGCAAAGACGGCGGGGGTTTCAGCATTAGTTCAAGTAAGTCTTCAAAAGGGGCTATGCCTTTTCTGCGCAACGCTCCAACAGACTGGAATACCAATATTCGGCAATTAATCAACAGAGTCAAGAGCAGCGAGCATGTTAATGATGCGATCACAAATAGTGCGTATGTAGCCTGCGTTGCCAAGGCTGTTAAGGAATCAAAAAACATACCAGAGTTAGCACTGGTTACGATTTGCATTTCGGCATACAACAACTTTCTTGAAGTTGCTACGTGTATTGAGTCAATAGCAATGCACCCAAGTCAAGTTCACTACCAACTACTTATCTCTGATGATGCCTCACCGGATTGCACCTTTTCCGAATTGGCAAACATCCCAGGTATCAGAGTCTCAAGAAATCAATCAAACGTCGGATATATCAACAATGTCAACACCGGAACTGACAGTATTTCAACCGAATACCTTCTGACCCTCAACCAAGACACAATTGTCTGCCCTGGCTGGCTTGACGAACTCGTACTTGAAATGCAGCGCGATCCATCAAATGCTGTTGTTGGTCCATGCATTCTCAGCCCTAGCCTCACAATCCAAGAGGCGGGTGGTCTGATATTTGATGATGCCAGAGCGGCGCACAGGGGAAGAGGGTTCAACGCTGAGGACCCTCGCTTCTCATTCTCCCGCGAGGTTGACTATGTCAGTGGATGTGCAATGCTCGTTCGAACAACTGTTTGGAAACAACTTGGCGGGCTAAACAAAGATCTATCGCCCGCATATTACGACGATGTTGATTTATGCATTCGAGTTCATGAAGCGGGAATGAACGTACGTTACGCCCCACTTGCAGTCGTTATACACACCGAAGGAACAAGTATGGGGCGTGAAGAATCTGACAGGCATTCACTTAAGCATTTTCAAATCATCAACCAAGCAAAGGTTTCTAGTACCCATA